>CAZBMX010000033.1:0-9117 GCA_964493195.1 uncultured Pseudomonadales bacterium | reverse complement strand
CTCGGTTCCAATTTCTGAATGGCGAAGAAAAGCAACTTTGTTTCGACCGATAGGTGGCTGGAGACAATCTCATGAAGAGCAGAATCAGCTTGTTGTATTGGCTGCATACGGAGGACAGTGAGTATACTTTCCACTGCTCTACTTCGATACACAGCTAACGGACCGATAGCGGCAATGTTTCCTTGTTGGGCAGTTAACTTGGTCTGCAAGGCATCTAGTACATCAGTAAAAAGCAGCTTGAGAACTGCATCATCTGCACTGCCAGATTGAACCCTGCTTCTGACTTCTTGTTCAATACGTGCAAATCCACGTAGTGCAGCTGTGACAGAATGAAAGAGTTCAGCTCCACTAAGATACGTCTCATTCCGGTGGCCGTACATTTCACCAGTTGTTTTCTCAAGTGCCTTAACAACACTGTGTTGAGTAGCGGTTAGTTCTCGTTGTGCTGGCATATATTGCTTTCCGAATTATTTCTGCTTGTCAACATACACCATCAGGTCGGCGCAGATTGTAGCGAGGAATGAGGGGTCTATTTTAGTGATTTTACTAGTTTGTGCTTCGATCAAGTAACGCTCCAGTTGGGCTTGTGTTGCGCCGGTGAGGTGGGAGCAGAGGGCCTTAAACAATGGATGCTCACCTTTTTGCGTGCTGTATCCATCGGCGAGCACGCGCAGTAGTGCAGGTAGTCGGACTTCCAAAAACGTCAGAGTAACAAGATCGAGGCTGCGGAAACGCTCAGATAGCGTCTGTTCTGTGGCAAGCAAGGTAGTGGTGGTATCGAGACTGCCAAAAAATGCTATTTCCAGTTTTAGACGACTGACATGTGTTTCTTCGGTTGGGTTTGCGGACAGGTAGTTGATTACGATGTCTTCCAACAACGCAGCAGCCTTCAGAAACTGGATTGTGCTGTATGATGTTTGTCCTTGCGCTGGTCGAAACTCTGGTGTGTCTAGGAATTTTTTTTGCTGCTTATCAAGCATTGCGATCTGTTGTCGTAGCTGTTCTGAAATATTCATGGTAGTCCTTTTGCTATACGCCTACGCGGCACATTCCTTACTTGCCTAAAAAGCTGGTACGAAGTACATCTTCCAGGCCGTACAATCGTGGGAATCTCGATCGGTCAAGTGCGTGTAGGTATACGGGTACCCATTCAGGGGAGATAACTTCTGACTGTGGACTATCTTGCTCGACTTGTAGCTGTGTTGTTGTCATGGTTCTTAGCTCAGGCTGTGCGGGAGCTTATTTAGTCTTATAATATAACACAAAATGACTAAAAAAGCAAGCCAAAGTGCATCAATTATACGTAATTGATGTGTAGTATAACAGGAAAGCGGGGGAACACAAATGTGTTGCAATTGCTGAGGAACTGCAGCTCAAAAAGTTGTAGGGCCAGGCGAGGAGCGTTGGTGTTCTAGGGTGGGGATGAGCCTTGCGCCGTGCAAGCTGAGATTGCGCGCTGCTTGAGCGAGCTCTGAAGCCTGTGCTGAGCGACCGCCATTTTGAGCAAGAGCATCGGGAGTCTTTGTGTCAAATTCACGATACCAACTCAGCTGCTTAATTTCGTTTGGTACCTCGAGGTACATCGATGCAGCATGGGCAATTTTGGTTTGCAGGGCGGCTTGCTCGCTGGAAAGGGATTTGTGGGCAGCTGTATTCCCGTTCAAGCTGGGGACACGGGCATGCAGTTTACGTTGTGCGGTAACTTCGCTTAATCGTTGCACCAACTGGTGCACATAGTATGCTAGTTTTTCCAGATCTTTTGGGGTACGTATACGCCGCACGGGAGGCTCTGCCAAGTTGCTTTCAAGGACATACGGTAGCAGTATATCAGGGGTGTGCATAGGTGTGTTGGGTGGCTAATCGGGGAGGTTGTTTAAGTCTGTTAGTATAGGATATTTTGGACGCGGATTTGATGTTTCGTACACTCCAGCTCCAAGCACATGTGTTTGACCAGCATAGAAGAAGTTGCGCAATGCTCTGAGGGCAGACGCGTTACTTATTTCGCCTTCCCTTTTGTTATTAAACAACGCTAGAAATTGCTGAGGTTTGAGAGAATCTTTTTCAGGGTCATCGAGTATGTCGATAACCTTTTTACGTACTTCAGTATCCGGGCCCTCAACGCAGAAACGCAATAACAGAAGTGCTCGCTTGTACTGTGTTGCCAGGGAACGGTGAATTTGCTCCTGGATTGTTTTTGTGAGCAACACATTATTTTTCTGAGCTCTTATGAAATCGTCGATATCAGCGTGCAGCGACATTGCGTGATACATCCAGGTGCACAGTTGCTGCAGATCCTCAGGGTTTTGTAGTTTAGTAACACTTAGTTGATTGATGCGGTGAATGTCTTGAATAAATTTTTGGATTTGCTGATCTAGTTCTTGTTGAGGTGTTTGTTCTGAGGGAGCAGCAGGTACGCTTTCAGGTACAGGTTTGGCAGGTGCATGCGAGCGCATGGGCTCTCTCCCAAGTCTTGTGAGCAATGGATGACTATTTATTGTAAGGGTCGGATTGTCTATTCCCATGCCCCCATTATAGCAAACTGTACATCAGCCGTCTGTGAGCTGTAGCAAAGCTTGCCGGTTTGCCTTGAGATCTGACAAAAATTGCTGGTATGCGCGCAAAATTTTTTGTGCAAGTTGTAGCGTAATTGCGTAGGTTTGTTCAAACGCTGTGAGTATTTTTTCGTCTGCAGTGTCCATAATTGCTTGTAGATACTTGATCATTGTCCACGCTGCGGTCTCTTGGGCAACTCGATCTTTACCCGGTGGATTATATCGATACCGGCGGCAGATCCGCAGTGCGACGGAACCATAGGTTGTTAGTTCGTGTCTCTGTCTGAGCTCCAGAGCTTGCTTTTGTTGTTTAGCTGCATATTGCAAACGATCCTTAATGATGGGATCGATGCTCCGATCCGGTGTGCTGCGCGCATACTTGCGAATGCGCTGTGCTTGCTCGAGCGATATGGCGTACAAATCTATAAATTGCTCGTGCAGCGCAGAAATTTTAGCTCGTCTGGCTGTACGCGAGAGTTGCTGATTTTGCTTGGCTACTGCAACTTCAACCAGAAACGAAGGTACAGACTGGACCGCTGCGCGCAGTTGCGCGGCGGACGTGGTGTTTAGGGAAATGCCGAGTAAACGGGCTGTTTGCTCGGGGGAGTAGCGGTAGATCTGGCGTGCTGTTTGAGCCTCAGCATGACATCCGGGTGTGGGTAGTTTGTCTGCCGTAGGCAGCTCTTGGCTTAGCCGAACCGCGTTTTGTTGCAGATGTGCATACTCTGGATCAATGTATGTGACTAAAAACTGCTCGTGCATGTCTTGGTTTCTGGCATTAGGCGCTCTGTGGGTATTACAACCCAAACAAACTCATAATATATCAAATTAGGTCTAAAAATGCAAATGTGTAGCTCGCAGACCCTCCAGGGAGTTAGTTTGCAGTTTGATCGTGTGCCAAGATAGCATTGGCAGGAAGTTCTCTGCCTCGCTTGCAGGCAACGGTGAACAATGTCAAATAGATTTCCTGTCGCTCATCACGTGAAAGTTGTCGATTTCGGATAGATCGCAGTAGTCCTAGATTCTCTTCCTCCAGATCACTCATAGCACGTTGGAAAAGTGCGGATTCGTTACCGACATTGACCAATACTTCAATCAGTAGAGATGCAACTGTCTGCATAGTGTTGCTGTACTCATTCATAATCTTGGTCAGTATGTCCTGCTGACTCTTCTCAAGCTCTGGTTGCGCAGTTAAATATTTAGCTCTTTTCCACATATATTTAAATGCTATTTCGAGTTGGAATGCCAATCGGTAACACTCCTCCAGTTTTGCTATGGTGGTAATTCTATCTGGCAACCGAGTCCTGAGTTCTGTGGTTTTGCCCATTTTGGCATCGAGCTCGCGTAGTGACATATTTATTTCCTTTTCGATGCGAATTGTATCACAAACATGACAGTGCTTTTGTGTGTGATTGTTGCTGAAACGGGGAGTGCCACCTTTGTTCAAGCTGCAGGTTCAGAGAATAAAAACAGGAATACACCGGCCTCGAATTTTTCGAGGAAAAGTTCAGCCTGCGCTAAACTGGTATCACCCGTAACCAGACAGTACAGTGCATATGCTTCTTCCCAGGTTACGGAAAAGTCACAACCATTAGGGATGTCGAGCTCAGACAGTTTCTGCGCAAAAAGCTGGGGAGTCGCTTGCGAAGGATAGCGGGTAACTACGTATGCATAGGTCTGGAGTATTAGCTGAGCGACTAGCCTCCTGTGATGCTTGCCAAGGTCTAAGTTCAAATGATGTGCTGCGCCAATGGGCGTAAGGTGGAACAAGCGGTTGTTCCTAAACTCTTTTTCCAGAGAAGCTTGCAGGGCCATGGGTGTAGTGTACCATGCGGGGATGTGGAGCTTCAGGAAGGAGGTCTACCGAGATCTACTTAAGGGTGTTGAGTATCCGCTGTGGAATTGGGAAGCGATCTCGCTCACTATCCATCATGCCCAGCGCTGCTAGCACAGCCCACTCGGCTTGTGTGCCTTTGTGGGTGGCATGGACTATGCTACTACCGTCTGCGTACGGGCTAACAACGTTAGCTTCATCAAGAGCCTTAAGCAACTTTATGGGGTTATCTGTGCGGAACCACAGCTTCACTGGCTCGCGTACTTTGATAAATGACGAACAGCTGCTAGAGGGTATATGATAGATAACTTCGTCTTCTGCGCCAAAATAGGCTTCCATGAACGACTGCTCACGGCGCACAGCGAGGCGGTATCCGCCGGATGCGGGTATCGCTACACCGCGAATCTCGTCGCCTAGGTACATACCGCGGTTTTTGAGCGGCCGTAGCACTTGTGTCGCAAGTGCCAGCTCCTCATTCCAGCGTTTGCTTCGTTCCACGTCGCGCATAATCAAACTAATCCAGGTCTCTACTGGCTCAGTTGCTACTAGCTCACCAGAGTAGTAGTCAAAGTTCCGTATGGCAGTGACCAGTTTCATGTAGGTGAGCAGTTCAATTGTCTCCTCGAGTCTTCGCTGCAACTCCCAGCGGACCTTGGTGGCTTTTTCGGGTTCGTGTTCTGTTGCCAGGTTTGGATCTTGGTCGAGCAAACGAATCTGACCAACTAGGCTGTGTGCTTCGTCTACAGGAAAATGCGAGACAGGCTGAGCGGGGAACCGGATTTGGTTCTCGATGAGTTTCGCTCTTATTCGGTCGATTATTCTTAACTGGGGAAGCCAGTCCTCTTGACGGGGCATAGGTATTTCTTAATAATATTGGGATTGTATCATATAGATTTGCTGCGTATGGATTTTGTTCGCACACATGGTTACAAGGCAACATTTCTGACAGCATCTTGAATACGCTGTTTCACCGTTTCCCAAGGAACTTGTTTCAACAAACGGGGCATCGGTTGGTGCTCTGCGTCCGCAAAATACACGAGTGATTTCAAAATGTGCGTCTGACTGTAGTCGATCTGTGCATATTTTTTTTGTGTTGCCGCTAGTAGTTCAGAAAGTGTGAACAAATCGAGCAGAAAAAAAAGATCAACAAAGTCCTTTTTGCCGCCGCGCATGCTGATTGTTTGCAGCTTGGTGCAAGCAATGTCTAGTGTGGAACTGAGTTGCAATCCTTCCCACGATACTGTGTGTTCGAGCAGTGGATATGGGTATTCCAGAAACTGTAGCTTCACACCTGATACATACGTGTTGAGCGTACCAGGTGCAGCCTCTGTTGAGCTCAATGTTCCAAGATCTATTAGAGCTTGTTCAACTTGTTTTGGATCGAATGCCTGCTCGCTAAAAAAATCCAAATCTTCAGACTCCCGATGCCCAAGTTGGAGTGCTAATCCCGTACCACCGGACAGATAAAACTGGTGCAGGAACTCAGGTTGTTGAGCCAAGATTTTTTGACTAAGTGCCGCGGTTTGCGCTGGGAGTGTGTTCGGAAAAAACTGCATGAAGCTTTGGTTTACTGTAAATACACTCGCCAGAAATTCTCTGAGCGTTTTCCTAGCTGTACGGTTGGCAATAGCTGTTTGAGTTCTGTTCGTTCAACCTGTTGAAACAACCACCGAATTGCAGCCACATCACCTTTGTCTAGTAACGTCTGCACAATATACTGTTTGTGCTGTGGCCAGTTGAGTTCGGCCAAGTTATCACCCCAGAAGTACTTTGTGACTTCTGGTGGCAGTGGAGTAGACATGTGACTATTGTACTAGATAGACGCAGTATTTTCAGCACGTGACATGGATTTGTGGGTTTTGCTGCAGAAATAGTGTGTCAAGTCTGCGCTCTGGCAGGTGTGGATTCCGGTGAATATGGTATCGGGGTATAGGATGTGTTAGATCGAGGGGGTATGGTACAAAGATTGTAGAAGTTGTAATTGTAGTTCGGTTGTGGCTTTGTAGGGCAAAGGTACACAGATCCTGGTTGTGTTTGGTTTTTTGTTTTTGTTGAGAGTTTTTGGGGGATTGCCCGTGGGTGGTGAGCCTCTTTGGGCCACCTGCAAACCTCCCCACGCCCTGCAGAAAGCCAGGGCGGGGGAGGTTTGGCAGGTGGATAGTTTAACCTAAGATTGTGAACAGCAATATCGCGCTTCCTAGTCCCATAGTCGCAATACCCCCAAGGGCTTCTGGAATGCTCTCACGGCTGAGCGCAGTCCGACCAGAGAAACCGATGCCCATGATGAGAATTACCCCAATTAGAGAGGTAATGAGTACCGCGACAACGCTTTGAAAAACAACAAACTCTATGGCTATTGCTAGTCCAACAATCATGCCTACTATGAAGGCAATTACGTCACCTTTTTGCCCCCTTCTTAAAACTTCGAGTCCAAGAAATACCATGGTTAATATGGTATTGAGTAGGAGTGAAGGGAACAAACCAATGGCCAATGCGAGTGGACCAGAGTTGGAACCTACCACAGACCAAATTACGTTGATTCCAGTCCACCAAGACGCAAACGACCAGTCTGTGCTACGGACAATTTTCATCAGCCCATCACCGGTTCTAAGCAAATCTTCTAGGTCATCAGGGATCTGATGCCTGTCCCTCCTTCTTGAAAGGACAATGCTTACCTCAGCTAAGGTCTCACGATTGCCGAGAGCTATTGACGCAAGCAGGCCAGCAATGTACAGAAGCAACTGACCACCGTCTCTGACGTATAGCTGAAGCTGTATAAACACATATGTGACAATCATGAAAAGAGGGATGGTCAGAAGTCTTTGCTTTAAAATTGTTTCTAGCAGGGGTGCGGCGACCATGATCGCAATTAGGATATAACCAGCCATAGCAAAAAGTGGGTTGTCAAACAAGTTTACCACTTCATTTTGTTGTGGAGCTAATCTCCTAAGCGCCGCATCAAAGCTGGAGCTGTAGGCGTTTGTACAGTACGTTTCGCCCGTAGCAACGAACCAGAATTCTGGTACAAAAAATGCCCCAGTGTCCATCATTACCATGATATGACCCGGAACATTAGTTTCTGATACAGGGTATTGTTTGTTCTGTATCTCCGGCCCAGCAATGCTTAACTCATTCAACTCGCGGTATCCTCTTTTGCCAATATAGTCAGGTGATGGGAAAGCATTCCTCACTAGGTACTCACCTGTTGCGCATATTGATCCAAGTTGGACACGCTCTGGAGGTGGAGGTGGGGGAGTATGTGTAGGACCTGCTCCCTGACTTTGGGCAACGACCTGTGCCGCGGCTGTAGAAGCTATATTAGCAGGGTTGTCCGATTCTACTGTAGATTCCACCCCGACCGCCTGGGGGGGCTCTCCCAAAGGGAGCCCATCGGCGCCCCTCTGGATATATCCAGCGTTCCCCCATTCAGGGGGCGGGTTCTGCCAGCATTCCAGTCCACTTTGACCTGTTTCGATGTTTTCTACAACAAAGGCAGTCCCACTGGGACAACCGTTGTTGACCAAATAGGCAACTTCCTCGCTTTTTTGCCCGGTGCCTCCAAATGGCCCGAGCAAATAAAGGGCGATCGCAATGACGACAAACAGCGGCACCGCAAACAGGGCGCCAATTTGCCACCGGGGCGCAAAGCGCCACCATTGATCGACAAATCCACGTACGCGTTCCATCATTTCACCTTTTCCACCATCCCGCACCCATCTTAGGGGGGACCGGTGGCCATTTTTTTCGTCAATTTTTTACCGCCTCGCCTAGGAAAAAATCAGGCTCCTCGGCACTTCACAACTTTTCCAAAGTCACACCACGCCTCGCCACCCAAAAAACAGGGGGAGAGCCGCGGCATTTATTTCGATAAAAAGTGAGTATCCCCACAGTGGGGGTTTTCTTGGACGAACTCGCGCCCACTCCGTGTTCCAAAAGAACCTTACTTTGCTCAGGGCTTTACTGCCTGAGAAAAGCCGGTGTTTGGTACAGGAGCCAGGGGGTACCGGTGGACGAGTACCACTTGGTTCCTGCACCAGCCTCTCGGGCGGTTCGGACATAGAACACCTGCGTTTGTTGCACTCGTAGTGAGAGCACAACGCAGCAGGGGAGGGACTGATTCGTTTGAGGAAAATCCGTGCTGATGAGAACACTTTTTTTGACTGCAAAAAAATGATTGGTGACGTGGCTGTGCTCGAGCGCAGAGCGCTCTGCACATGCTCACAACACATAAAAAAAACAAAAATTTAAATAACACAACCAGGATGTTAATGAGCGATAGTCAGCGCGCAGAACAGCCAGAGCAATTCTGGCGGCGCGCCACACTACCACGGAACGCCCGCTGCGGTTTTTCACCACAGTGAGCGATTGATGCGTATTATATACACATACTGAAAGTATTATATACCCTATAGGCAAATGTTATGAGAAATTCAAAGTGAGAGCCGGCTAATCTTAACAAATCATCATGATAAGGCATCTTGCACTGAACTGTCCCGTACGCCGCTCAAGCCTCCTACAACGTCTCTTCTGAATGACGGTACTGCCGTATCTTGGCGTAAATTTCCTTTTCCATTTGTCTGACCCGCTCTCGAGTCTTCCCGATCAGTTTGCCCACTACTTCTAGTGTCTTCTGCTCCAGCATCCGTTGTCTCACGACAATGATTTCATTCCTATTAAGGATTCCTTCTTGTTGCATTCGATCAATTAACTTTAACAGCATTTGCCAGCCTA
>CAZBMX010000032.1:0-9213 GCA_964493195.1 uncultured Pseudomonadales bacterium | reverse complement strand
GCAAGTAGTGCAACTTTGTAGTGGTAGTTGTCCCAGTTTGCGGGAAAGGAGTCTTTGGTAACCTGCACATTGAATTCAGCGCCGTCGCAGGTGACGCCGGTTGCTGTGAAGGGCGTGTTGGTTTGGTGGACGGCAATCAGTTTGGCAACTGGACATGCAACTAGCGCATACACTTCATTTTTTTCCAGTTGAAATGAGCTGACTGGCGAGTTATCCGTCACAAACAACACGTCAACCACGTTTCTGCGCTCAACTCCGCGTGCATCTGGACCAACGTATAGTTTTTTTCCTAGATTGGTTAGCTGCTCAGGTTGATACGTTCGGCCGAGTTCTTCCCGCACTTCGCGCAGTCCGTCATACAGCGTTTCGCCAGCTTGGAAGTGACCACCGGCTGTGACGTCAAGTTTGTTCGGCGCCCAGGTGGAGTTTGGACTCCGTTGCTGATACAAGATTGCGGGAACAGGCTCCTTCTGAATAATCCACAGATTAAAGGTTCCAATCCAATCTCCAGCCTTAATTGCTTCTGTTCGTGATTTAACGGTGCCACTTTTTTCGAACAGCGGCGGCACCAAAATATCAACTTGTTCAACAGAGTAGGACTGCATAGAAACTTTCTAAAACCAACGCACCGTTTGATGTCGTTTTGGTCCGGTGGTAGCCCACAGTGCTGGTATCCCCAAACATTGGGTCAAGAACGCAACATACTGTTGGGCAGCAAGAGGAAGTTGCGCGGGCGAAGTCACTTCGTGTAGTGCTGCACCATCCCACGAAGGCAGCTCAACATACACCGGCGAAACCTGATTCAGGTATGCTTGGTCTGGTCGGTAGGGTACAATTTGTTTGCCAATGGTGTACTGGGTGCAGACGCGAATTGGCACCTCTGGGTACGCGATATCCAGGTGTGTGAGCAGCAGGTACTCAACCCGGCCAGTTGACAGCAAGTACGACAGCATGGGAATATCAATGTGCACAATATCTCTCGGTCGTTTAGTCGTTGCACCGTACTCATTAGCATCTTCACGGATGCGGTGGGCGAGCGATTCGTCCATATGGGTGGGTAGTTTACGAGAACCGACACTAGAGGTGTAAGTCGCTTTAATTGCCGCAGCCCGCACCGCGATCTGTTGGTGATCAACCACGCCTTCAGTCGAAGAAAAAATTCCATCAAAACCGCAGTTAGATGCGGTTACGTCGGGGTAAACGCCCCAGCGCTTATCAAGACCTAGCGCCTGCGCTTTCTCGAAGACAAACGGGGTGTCGGAACTCCACAGTTGAGTGAGTGTGGTTCTCACATCGTGTACATAGGGTTTCAGCACTGATTTTGCTTGTTTCAGTCGCCTGAGATAAACTTCAGGGGTGCCAACCACAATAGGATCGCCCACAAACTGAGGAACCAAAATGCCAGCCAGATTTTGGCCAAAGCCCTGCACCAGCCGCTCATATAATTCATAATGTGTTCTCACTAACGTTTCCCAATTCGCCGCAAAAAGATCTCTCACCCGCAACGGGTGGCGGTATATTACATCCGCGTACGCAGGCGCAATGCCGCGGCCGGTTGCACCCGAGCTGCCGGTGGAGTGCTGTTTGAGCACTTGTTCGAAGGCCCGGTGCACGTCCAAACACAAAAAGGCTTGCTCGTCTATGTGCAAGGTTGCGGGCAGGTTTTTTTTGGGTGAAACAGCCTTGACTGCCGAAATCTCTGCCACTAAATCCGCCGGGTGCAGCACCATTTCCTTACCGAGTATCACCAGACAGCCTGGCTGCAAAATGCCCGAACCGAGTTGGTGTAGGGCAATTTTGGTGGTGCCAACAGCAACCGTGTGTCCAGCATTCGAGCCGCCATTGTCGCGGTAGTGCACAACTTGTTTGTGAGTTTTGAGAAACTGAGCGGTTAGTTCATCAGTCAGTCTGCCTTTGCCTTCGTCACCGAGTGCGCCTCCAACAACGGCGATGGAGTTGGGACGGCGGTGTTTCTGGGTAAACAATTTTTTGCGAGAGGGCTTGTTGAGGCCAAAGAGGTTGTGTTGTTTGTAGACGGCTCTATGTACAGAACTCGGATTGCGCATTTGATCCTTACTGTTTGTGTTTGTTTGACCAAGCATGTGGATCAGCCAGCCAAGCATTCACCATGATAGATTGAGCAGTTGTAATGGTTTTTTTGGCTACCGCTACTTTGAGGATATGGGAAAAGGTTGTTAATGTGTGCAGCCGCACCCCAGCCTGCGCAAACTGCTCAACCGCTTCAGGCATTTCGAAGCTCGTGATGCTGAGACAATCAGTGACCGTCGCACCGGCAGCCCGCAACGATTGCACTCCAGTGAGACTGGAAAGTCCAGTCGTCACGTGGTCTTCGATCAGTAAGACCGTTTTGTTAGAAACGCTCCCGCCTTCGACCATTTTTTTCGTCCCGTGATCCTTGCTGGCTTTGCGTACAAAGACAGATGGTTTTTGTAGGAAAAACCCAAGTGCTGCGCTATGGGGAATGCCAGCAGTCTCAATTCCCGCAATGTAATCGAACTGCAGTTTATTGCGAGCTATCACAGCGGCAAAGCCTTCGATAACATGTTTCCATTCGGTTGGATGTGCTGGGAAGGTTCTATTATCAATATAGGTTGGAGAAAGAATACCTGACTTAAAAGTAATCGGCGGTTCGAAAGCAAAACCCACTGCACCGATTCCAACTAAGGCTTCAGCAATGATTTGTTCTGTTTTCATACTTGTTCTTTCTGCTGTTTCCATACTTGTTGCGCCAAATCTGGATGCCACATTGCTCCCGTAGCACTTTGCACTGCATCGGCGCCAGCTTGGCGGTAGCGCTCGTAGTCTTGCGCGGTAGTTACGCCGCCGACGCCAATGACAGTGTACTGCATTTTTAGTTTTTGACGCAGGGCAACGAGTCGCTCTGTCATCTCTAAACCAGCCCACTGGATGGCAGCGCCGCACACTCCGCTGCGCAGTCTGCCTTGGCCGGGTAGGGCTTGGGTGCCGTTTGCAGTTACAATTGCCGCCGGAATAGTGTTGATGGCTGCGAACGCATCTACAATTGGAGCGAGCGTACGCACGAATTTCTCCAGTGCGGATTGCTGGGCAAAGTAAGCAATTTTGAGAATCAGCGGTGTATTGCCGATTGCTTCTTTGATCTGAGCAGCGATGAGAGCCGTGCGCTCAATATCAAAACACAGCAAGTGTGCCGAACCTTCATTTGGACAGCTCAAATTTGCTTCCAGAATTTGAGCACCAGTTTCCGCAACCAGTTTGGCAGCAGTTACAAAGTCGGCAATGTACTGTTCTATTGATCCACTACCGTCGCTCGTTCCCTGGAAACTACCAATCATCACCTGGCCTGTTCCGGCGGACTTAAGTGCTTTTTGCATATCACCTTGCCAAACATCCGGGTTGGCGGATGGAACACCAAAGGAGTTGGTGATGGAGACTGGCTCATCGTAGTGCTCATCGGCAACGAGAGGTTCTGTCCGATCCGCTTCTAGTTTGCCCGTTGGATGAACTGCAAGCACATTGGGCCAAGGATGGCAAGGATACGGCCGGGTGCGGACAGTTTTGTAGGTGCAGATATCAAAGCCGGCGCGAAAGGCTGCGGTTACGAACTTGGCATTGAGTAGCGGTCCAGCGGGTATGCCAAATGGCAGGTATATTGGTGTGCCTAGAAACGTATGCTTGGGCGCGCCTGAGCGTGCAAATGTTTTGCCATCCGCAAACAATCCAAATGGACCTTGCTCGTAGTTTTCTTGGTAAGATTCTGCTGGATCGTAAAATGGCTGCAAGGACCTGCTCATACTCAAATTCCTAGGATTTTTTTGCCATTGCTGGTGGCTATGTTTACGAGTAATTCTGGGTCATAGATTCTGGTGCATCGGATCAGTTGCACTAATTCTTCTTCCATACTACCAGAACCAAAGGGCAAGTAGATGTCAGCGATGTTGTCCGTTCCAATGCCGACGGTGATACCGGCTGGCACGAGCTCATCGACCGGTGAAATGGAGTTGTGCGTCACGGTTATTGTTTCGCTGCGCCGGGCATCGATGTAGGCGGTTGGGCAGCAAATCCACTGGACGTTGGCTTTGGCAAGGAGTTTGTACACTTTTTGGCGGTAGGCTTTGGGGTGGGCGGCCAGCGAAACACCGTGAATGACAACCGTTCGTCCTTGCATTCCGTGCTCGACTGTTTTTTTGGCCAGCAGCTCCGTTTCTTTCTCTGTTGGGTCGTTAAACTGATCGGTGTGCACGTGCACCATTTTGCCCATTCGCTTGGCGGTGCCCAGCAGTACATCGAGGTGTTCAGCTTCATGACCTCGATCCTTGCCGGGCAGACCACCGATGATGTCCACAAACTCAGCGCCTCGATCAAACCACTCGCGGGCAGTGGGTGTCAGCACGCCCTTGAGGGTTTGATTTAGGAATTTAAGCTCAAGTGCCGTCTTGTACCGTTCTCGCAACCGCTGCCCTGCTTGAATCGCTTTGTCCTTGATGACGGCATCCACATCTATGAAGCTGCCCAGCGCCGTCACTCCTTGCGCCAGCTGGCGCTCCAGTGCAAACGCCATACGATCATAAATCTGATCAACACTGGAGCGCTGTTTAATGTCATCTACCAAATCCCATTTGTCTTGGAGCGGGGCGTTGGCAAACTGTAGTGTCTCTGGAGTGATAGTAAATGCTCGATCCAGATGGGAGTGCGTATTCACCCACCCACCAGCAGCTTTGATGTTGGCCAAAATTGGCGAAAGCATATCCCACGTCTCGTGCATACAGTGTCTCCTTAGCGAACTACCATGTGTTGTTGCAGTTTGCCCACCAAAGTGAGGGCTGTTTGCAAATCAGTAAGTAGCGGAATGTTGTTGGTGACTGCCCATTTGCGAATGACTGCTTCATCCTTTTTGGAGTCCTCAGTTTGCTTGCTGTAGGGCAAGTTGATGACCAAATCGAACAAGTTTTGCTTCATTGCATCTTCCAGGTTTGGCGCTTGTTTGGCATACATTTTGTGCAGAAGTACCGATTCAACCCCATGGAGTTTGTAGAACTCATGCGTGTGCTCTGTGGCGTAGAATTTAAAGCCTAGCTTGGCCAATTCCTGCACGACGGGCAAAAATGCTTTCTTGTTCTTTTCTTCCCCAATCGTGAGCAGAGCAAACCGCTCTTTGTGCTGAGCCATCCTCATCTGCATGGTGTAAATCTCGATAAAACCTGGCGAGGCATTTTGATTGAAGGCTGAGTTTTTCATGAAGGTAGCAAGTTTCTCATCAAAAATGGTGTTAGCAGTTTCGACTGCGACTACTTCGGCCACTCCCTTAAATAGTTTGACGGTGACCAGCCCGCTGACTTTTTCGTTTACGTGATTAATGAATGCATTCAAATCTTCCATCAGCGGCTCATACCAGAGCGCTCCGTAACAGAGGTACGCCCACTTGGTATCAACTTCAGCTTTGAACTCATTTTCTACCCGGGTGCAGACATATTTTTCCAGGTTGAAATGAGCGTTAATAATAATTTCAGCGGCAGGTGCTTCGTACAGGCCGCGAACCTTCAGGCCAACGACGCGATCCTCGATGTGGTGGGTGACGCCGACGCCGTGTTTGGCACCAACGTGATTGAGGTGCAAAATAATATCTGCCAAGTTCATGGCTTCGTCATTGACTGATACCGGCAAACCCTTGATAAACTGCAGCTTAATGTACTCAGGTTTATTGGGCGTTTTTTCTACGATGCTGCAGACTTGCAGAATTTTTTCGAGCGGCGGAATCAGCGCTGGATTTTCGATCTCTCCACTTTCGCCGGTCACGCCCCACATGTTGTCATCGTAGGAATAGGGTGAGTCGACGGTTTGTTTGACGGGAATGTTATGTTTTTTGGCATACACCAGCTCTTCATCACGACCCATGCTCCACTCGCGCACGGGGGCAATAATTTTCATTTCTGGAGCCAGAGTCAGGATGGAACCTTCGATGCGCACCTGATCGTTGCCTTTGCCAGTGCAACCGTGGGCGATGCAGTCACAATCTTCTTCGCGGGCGACTTGGACTGCGAGTTTTGACAGCAGCGGTCTTCCCAATGGTGTGCTTAGATGGTAACGCCCTTGGTAGCTGGCATTGGCTTTGATGCCTTTGGCGATGTAGTTGTAGGCGAAGTCATTTTTAGCATCGATGACGAGTGCTTTGACTGCACCAAGCTTGATGGCCTTTTGGCGAATTGCTTCCAAATCATCTGCCTGTTGGCCGATGTCGATAGTCAGTGCTACCACCTGAGCGTTGTACTCGTCTTGGATCCACTTGAGCATGACCGATGTGTCCAGCCCACCCGAATACAAGAGGACTACTTTTTTGACCTCGCCTTTGCGACCTTCGTAATTTGAAACCTTAGTGTAAGGGAGTGTTTGCATACGCTGGCTTCCTTTGAGAGCCGGTCATGTTTGATACTTGTGGTATTGCGTGCTGATGCAAATGGCCAAAAAAAATCCCCCGGTGATGGGGGATGAAACAAAAGTCCGAGTCTCCGAGCTTGTCACGGAGCTGCTGTTTGGTCAAACTGGCAAAAAAAAATCTAGTGGTTGGCACTAGGGCTTGAGTATACAACTGCCTGCGGAAGGTTTGCAAGCGGGGAAATTTTGATGCCGCTACTGAGAGCAGAAAAATACTAACCGAAAAACAGGTGCTTGATTTTCTTAGCTAATCTTAAGCTGGTATATTTGTCCTCTGGTCGCTCATAGAACCATCTGCCGGTGTTGGCAACTGAGTATAACGAACCAATATAGTTTTGCGCAGGATCAAGAATCATTACCTCTCCATCATAAGTTTCGTATCTGATCCAAGCATGTCCTCCCTGATCTGGTACGAAATTTCGGTCAACAGAGACCTTTCCACGCAAAAATCCTTCATTTTTTAGTCTTTCCAATAAATATGCTCCAAGTAAAGCCTGATGTCTGCAAATGCCGCCACCAAAAAATTCGGATAGGTAAACTTTTGTATCTGGCTCTGGTAGTGAATTTTCAATTTTATTAACAGCTTCTTCATTATAGGGTATGACTTCTTGTACTAACGCCCATACTTCTTCAAGAATCTGATCCTTAAAATCAATCCCTTTCTTCTCTTTCTGATATCTTCTTACTCGCAATTCTCTATATGTCTTATTAAGACTATCATCCTTAGAATCATCTACGACAATTGCTTCGCGTGAGCTATCACCGATATACACCCCACCATTAACTTTCGTGTCGCGTCCGATTACGGGTCTGCCTTGAAATGACTTTTCCCTTCTAAAGAAACCCTGCTCCTCGTAAAATCCGCTTTGACTCACTCGACGAAGAGCAATATTGGTTTTGTTCCACTGATCTTGAGTCTTCTTGATTCCGGGAAAAATTTTTCCTATTAATTCAATCATTCTGTGAGTATACAAAGTATCCATGCTGATTCCCAGCACAGACTTTGAATGACACATTTTTTGTTCGGTGTTTGCAAGTTGCTGCATAGTTCTGATTCTTGATAACTAACAAAAAAACCTCCCCACCGTACGATGAGGAGGTTTGGTGTCTGTCCAGCACCTTTCGCCGCTTGCGAAAGGGGTGGTGAATCTTACTCTGCAGCAAACTCAGCAGGGGCGCCGTAGGCTCCGCGCATGTGGCGGCCGCCCATTTTGCCCATCGGCATCAAGTAGCTCAGATCGATACCTTGCTCTTCTGCCCAAGTCTCGAGCTCGGCGCGTTCTGTTTCATGATGAGCGCGTCGCTCTTCGGGGGTCATGTTTTTTACGGCTTCCCACTCAGCTTCATGCTCTGCCATGAGTTCGTCATGTTTGGTCAGGATTGCCTGTTTTTGTGTTTCGGTAATCTTGCCATTTTCCACTGCGGTGGTGAGGCGCGCCTCGAAACGGGTTTTTATTTCCGTCTGGTGCTCTTCTCTGGCTTCATCAAACACGGTTTGCACTTCTGATTCGCTCAAGTTAAACTTCTGCGCAATTCGTTGTACCATGCTTGTGTTGGCGCCATCCAGCATATGGGCGGAGGCTTGGGTAGCCGCAAAGGCGGCTGCTCCTGCGATGGTCACTGCTACAACGGGGATGATGAGGTGTCTGTTCATATATCATCCTTTCTATGATTTGTAGTGTAGGGGGGGAAGCTGAAATTTAGCTTAAACGCAGAATTTGTGTGTTGCGTTGGGTAGTGAAGTCTCCACGTTGGCGATCATACTTGGTGAGTCTTCAGGTACCCTCCTTAACACACAAATTCTGCGAGGAGGCTAGACAAGAATTGAAGCTCGGAATGGTTTATCATCCTGCTTTGTAAGTGGGGAGCGTGACTGTCACTGTTGTGCCATCGCCAGGCTTGCTTGCCACAATAATTGTGCCGCTGTGGCGGCGGACGATTTCTTCGGCGATAGCTAAGCCCAGTCCATATCCATCGGTCGCATCATGTTGGCGGGCAGCATCGGCACGATAGAAGCGGTCAAAAATATGGGGCAAATCACTTTTCGCGATGCCCCGACCTTTGTCTGTAACCGTTACCACCAGTTTGCTGCGATTTGCTTGAGCCTTGCAAACTATTGTTGTCTTGGCAGGACTGTACTTGATCGCGTTGTCTAAAATAATCACTAGGAGTTCGTGCAAACTTTCAGCTTGCCCCCAAACAGTGCCACTTATGCTGCTTCGTTCTATGGCGATGTGTTTCTTTTTGGCCAAACCTGATACTGCCTTTGTAGCTTGTGTAAGCAAAACATCCACAGGTACGGCTGCAAACTGTTCTCTGATTACTGGTTTGCGATACTGTGCTAAGTGCAACAAGTTATCTGACAATTTCTGCAGTTTGTGGACGTCAGTTAGACTTTCCTCGAGTAACGTTCTGGCTTCGGCAGCGCTCAGTTTGTTGTCTCGCAGACCAACTTCAAGCGAAGCCTTAAGTGCGGTCAGTGGTGTGCGCAGCTCGTGTGATGCATCAGAAATAAAACGATGTTGTTCCTGTACCATCTGTTGAATTGGTTGCAATGTTTTACCGGCAAGCAAGTATCCGAAAATGCTCGCTAAAAACAAGATGCTGCCGTTCAGAATAGCCAACAACACACCAAAGCGAACTTTGGTTTCATAGGCTAGATCTGGATCTGCCAATGGTGGTACTGGGATGACAATGTCTTTACGAATTTCAGGTGGCAAGAGCTCGCTTTCTCTCAGTTGCCGTTGAATGCGAGCGCGCTGTGATAATGAAAAGCGATCA
>CAZBMX010000031.1:0-9287 GCA_964493195.1 uncultured Pseudomonadales bacterium | reverse complement strand
AATCCATTTGGCTTGAGTACACGATTAAACTCAGCAAGTGACTGTTCCACAGCTGCAACTGTCTCCAGGTGTACCAAGGCTGCATGAGCCCACACCCCAGCAAACTGCCCATCAGCAAAGGGTAGCGCAAGAAAGCTGCCCTGTACAAAATGCAAATCTGGAAATGATTCGCGAGCAACAGCTAACAATCCTTGTGACAAATCGAGACCAACTGCCGCCATTTTTCTATCAGACAGCAACTTTGTGTCCCTACCTGCACCACAACCAGCGTCCAACACCGGAGATCCTTCTGGCAAGAGTGCTGAAAAGCGATCGAGCATTTCCACATCAGCATTCGGTGCCGTGGCAGCAGCATACTGGGCAGCATTTGCGTCGTACCATTTGATGGTATCTGCTAAACCAGAAATGTGCGCCATATGCGTGCTCCCGCTCGCATTGTACCACCGGGCTAATACTGAAACACCGGCTGCTTGTAAATCAACACCTTGCTGCGGTTGGCATCGTAGGCGTATAAGTTGTCCTGTGCGTCAAACGTGAGTGCAACTGGCCACCCAAAGAAGTCGCCAAAGGTGCCGTCAGGCCGGGCGTATGCTGCATCATATGGATTTGCGAGATTTACCGCGTCGGGTTGCTTGTAGTACTCTAACTGTCGTTTTCCTGAATATGGGTTTTGACCCACCACCATTTGATTCTTGCTGTTAAACGCCATCTCAAAATGCATGTGTGGTGAACCAGCAACATTGCGTGGGAACACTTTGGTTGCCTTCAGACCAAAGACAGCGTTTCTACTGAATTTGGTGGTGTCAAAAAGCTTATGACCAAACATCAGCATGCGAAAATTCCCGGCTGTCTCAACCAGGTGGTCAGACACAAATAAGTTGCCATTCTTATCCAAGCTGATTGCGCCCGGCCAGCAGAGTGTGTTCAACGTATCATTATTGCTCTGACCTCCCCAAGGGTTTTCGTTCCTAGGGTCCCCGCCATCACGGTTACAATATGTACCTTGCGCATCAAGCTGCCCCAACACAATGTCGATAACTGGCGCGGTAAGCGGATTTTGAATTCTTACCACCCGCTGTTGATGGTAGGCCATAGACACCCAAAGCGCGGATCCATCAGCAGTTGGCGCAATGCCATGGATGTGACTGAGGGTAATGCTGCCTCCCCCCTTCACTGGGATCGCCCCTTCAATGGTGGTAGTTGGCAACTGACCAGCAGTCAGTGGACCAGTAAATACTTGTATGTTCGTCAAAGTGCTAGCCCACAACCTCGACTTGTTGTCGGTCTTGAGTTGCCCATACTGCGGATCTGGGATCGTTGTAGCTGAGTTAGTTCCAAGATAACCGTCCGGAGCCCGACCATTTTCAAGAGATGCAAGGCCATTCCAAAATAACAAGCGCCCATCAGCAACAGCGAGCTGGTCGTGCTCAGCGAGCGTTGTGATACCTGTCCAAGAAGTGTTCTCCAATCGATTGCTTGAACTCAAGTTTTTTCCCACTGGTGGCATGTACAGGTTGCGCATTCTACCGTACCCGCCACCAGCTGGAATCCCCGCACAAGCAACTTGGTTGCTCGTAAAGTTCGGCCAACATTGGCCAGAACAGGCATAAAATGCACATCCCTGTTGCGCCTGGCAAGCTGTGGGGTCTCCGTCATGCTGCCTACAATTATTTGGAGGTGGAACTATCCACTGAACAAGCTCTACATTTGAAAGTGCATAGTTCGAGACCAATACATTGAGTTGCAAATCAATACCAATTGAACCACCTCCATGAACACCCGGACGAATTTCTACCGCCGTGGGAATTCCGTCTAATTGATACAATCTATGTGTATTTCCGTTGGAGAAATCTGACACCCATATTCCCCTGCCGAACGGATCTATTTCAAGGTTGGTAACTAAATTAAACACTGACGAGCCGCCTAAAACGTATGCTGGTTGCATGCCATTCGAAAACGGCGCCACAAACTTCAGAACACGATTGTGTTCGCTATCTGCGACCCACACCGCACCTGTATCATCAACACGTACGGAAAGTGGGTTCTGCAGCATTGTTCCATCCCTAGTCTCAAAATTTGGTTGACCAAGAACCAAATTAGCTGTTCCTGAGTTAGGTGGAAAACGTAGTACTCGGTGATTGTTGCTATCCGCCACCCAGACGTTTCCCGATCTATCAGTAGTGACTCCCCCACCCAGATGTCCAAAACAGATCGAACTTGCCGTTGGATTTGGCACCGGCACCGACGGGGTGCCTGGCATGCTCTGCACCATCGATCGATTACAAAGATTGCCACTAAAATCTGCTTGTCCCCAAACCGCATCAGCCACAGCATCTGTAGTGAAAGGTTTGTTGAACTTCAGCACTCTATTATTGTTGGCATCAGGAACATACAGATTACCTTCCCGATCCACTGTCATCGAAGCGAATGATTTATCTTCCAATACTGTGTGGGTGCCTTCCCAAACTCCGCAAAGAGTGTCAGCGCTAGCGGGTGTGCGCATACTGAAATCTGAGTAACTTGCATCTCGGTTACATGCACCATGGTCGCTCGCTGAAGGTTGACCTATCACGATGCTTGGCTGGCAGCGGCCAGAACTTGCGTAGCAGCTGGCCAGATCTACTCCCAGTATGCGACTGTTACCGGAATCCCAAATGTACATTCTGCCCGGAAATACTGATCTATCTACCGCCACTCCAGCCGGGCTATTGAGCTTATCCGGCACAACAGATCGAGGAGTCAACTCCCCAAAATCCCGCTGCCCAATCACCACATCCGCCCAAAGATCCCAAGGATTGCCCCGTGGCACTGCGCTGGATGTAGAGCTCGGCAGCACGGCCGCTTGAGATCGCGTTTCCTGTGTTTTTCGCACCGCCACAGAAAATCCAATTGTGGCCACGATACTCATCACTAATAAAACAAAAACAATACCGAAAACAACCGGAAAGCGATCACTTTTTATCATATGCTGCGTACTTTCTGTACTAAGCATATGCCACTATTGGTCCACACTCAAGAGCGGCAATCACTCACCATTCCTTGCGCAAATCACCCTGGTAGATTCCCATGGCAAACCATGCCCAGTTTTGCAGGTAATACTCATCACCTTCGTACCAATATGCACGCTCACCAGCATCCGTGTACGTTGGCAATATTACATCATTCATAATTTTTTGGGCTAGGGTCGGATCTGATATTAAAAAGATCGGAAAATTCATAATGTGCGCATATCGGGTTGCTTTGGTTTGTGGCACTGCATCATGAGAGTATACGTCGACTAACTTTCCCGCGTTGTGCTGTTCAACCACATAGTCCAAACTGCGCAGATATTCGACTGCTCGAGACTCGTTGAACCACTGATAATCCAGGTATACCTTCCAGGGCAATCTGAACGCATTATAACCATACTCGGACGACTCAGGTTGCGGTGCTTTTGAGGCAGTAAATGCGCGCTTGTCTCGCTCGTATCTACACCACTCTGGCGGCAATCGAGAGGAATAGTTTTTGTCGAGTAAATTCTGTGAACATTTCTGCAGCAGCAGATACGAACCATCAACCACTGCCATCCAATCGTGCTCTGGATTTGGATCGACTGCAGCAAACATTCGATATGCGTAGGGCGCCACATACGACGGATTGAGCGTCACGTACTCAGATGATACTGCCCAATTTCCCGCTGTTACCATGGCCAATTCCTGATCAACAAAAACATTTTTTTGCCAAATTTCTGCAATGATCGGGATCGCCTCTTCGCGGTACCGTTCTTCACCCCAACGTTTATGCGCGAGCAACAATGCTAACGCGATATCTTGATCTGCATCTGGTGCATTGCCCTGGTCTGCTAATCGCATACTTGGGACAAAAACCTTCCACCCAAACAACGCAGAGTTGCGCAGGCGCATGCGCTCTGCCGTCCAGCTCCATACTTGCTCGAACGTTTCTTGGTCGTCCATCCAAACTGCACGTAACAATGCGTATGATTGTGCCTCTGAAATTACATATCCGCGCTGTTCCGGAGCCTGCACATACCCTGCAGTATTCATGAAGGTTTGCTTGTATGATTGCCAAGATTTGGCTAAGTCGATTCGCTGTTGCTTGTACAGCACTACCCAATCCCCATTCGGCATAGTTTGTTCCTGCAGTGAAAAGTGTTCTGAAAAGCTTTCATCCAAACTAAACTCTGCCTGCTTAACACTCCGGTCTAGGCTCTGTCGCAACAACGAGGTTTCTCGAGGAAAGTACCCGATCTGTCGCTGACTTTCTGCGGTCATCATCACGTAGTCTACGTTACGAAAGTCATTGTGCAGTTTGTCCTCATAGACATCAGGATCGAGCTCAACTTTCCAAAACCAATCAGCATTTGGAAAAACTGGGTCACCTGGGAAACGCTCGTTGGTCAAATCCAAGTATGAGTAAAAATCAATCGCAATGGCTGCATCAGGTTCGACACTGCGCTTAATCCACTCCACAGCCTGCAACTGCGCCGTGGTCTCGTCCTTGGTCAAATACGGGACAGCAAGAGGCGCATAGTGGTAAGTGAGAGTTGCAATCAACACCACACCAAACGCAACAGAATAGCCCGGTCTAATTTTCCCCAACAATCGACTCACATGTCCTGCCAGCACTCCAATGTAAAAACTAAAAATTGGCAGAAAACTTATCAAATAAAAGTTTATTACTTTTTTACCGCGGGCTATAAACAGCAGCTGTGTATTTGCCATTAAAAATGCCAAACGACTCTTGCGACTCAGCGGAGCAAACAATAAATTACAGAACACACTCACAAACCCGACTGTGATAAGCAATCGATCAATCTTGAACCAATAGCGCACATTAACCTGAAAATCACTCATCTGCTGCCAAAACGGCAGACCACTTCCCCGGCCAGCATGCATGCGCAGTGTCTCCAATAAACTGACGTGGGGGTAAGGTGGCGAAAGAATGGATCCTTGCGGAAAAAGTTCGCCCTTTAACAGTGCAAACAATGGATACATGGAAATAATGGCGCCCGCTACTGCTGCCCACTTGACCGCCGCGATCAACTGATGTGATCGATGTGATCGCACGGTTGCCAACCAAGCAAGTACAGGTGCAAAAAATATGGCGTTTTCCTTGGTCAAAACGCTGATGCCGAATGCGACAGCACTTAGAATCACATACCGAAGTTTGTGTTTGCCAAACACTAACAGTGAGATACTGATCAGCAACCAAAAAACCATCAGATTGTCCAGCAGCATTCTGCGATGGAAATATACTGCGAGCGGAGAGGCAATGAAAAAAACCGACGCCACCAATGCCCCAACTCGTGAGCGAGAAATGCGTTGAGTCATGCAGTACAACAAAGCCGTATTAGCCAGATGAATCAGCAACATGAACACCCGAGCGGAGTTTAGTGCAAAACCAAAGGTGAATAATCCGCCAGTCAAAAAAATCCATACCGCTGTAAATAACCAGCCAACTGGAGCATGGTCATACCAATAAGTGTAGGGCGCTAACTTCCCCTCACTCAGCACACTCCACGCCTGTGCAAAGTATGTACCTTCATCATTTTCAAAGAAGGGGAACTTAAACATGTTGTGCCCGTGCAGCACTCCCGCTACGCTCAGCACGATAAGTAGAATGCCAAAGGAGAGCAGTTGGCTAACAACAGAACGTCTCTTAGATACAGATTTCTTTCTCACCCTACCAGTCTATGCAAATTTTCGTGTGGTGTCTTCTCCCAATTTTCCTCGTTTTTAAGGTGACGAATAATTGCCCGGAATGCCGCAAATGCTAAAACCACTTGATAAGGAATAAATCCGACCACAATTTTGGCACAAATTTCCAGCGAAAATGGTTGTTTAAAGTCTTTACAGAACTCGTAATATCCCAGCAGTTGAGTCAACAGCTGTAAGCTTAACAAATACAGGGGAAACAAGACAACTAATGTTGCAAACACAGGCAGATCTATGAAAAAAGTAAGCAAAGAACCAAACACTAATACAAAATTAAGCGCATTCAACTGCGCCAACAGCAAAAAGTAACCAGCAAATACGCGTCGTTTAAAGCTCTTAAAGCCCATCCACTCTCGCTTTACCAATATCTGCAAAAATCCTTGATTCCATCGGGTTCGCTGCTTAAGCAACGCACGAATACTCGCAGGTGATTCTTCTGCGGTTGTGATGCGTGCGTCATACAACACACGAATTCGTTTGCCTTCCATAGAAAACCGCAAGCCTATTTCAGCATCCTCAGTCAGACACTCTTCCCATCCGCCAGCCTTGCGCAAAGCCTTGGTTTTGAAAAACACTGTGTTGCCACCCAACGGCACCACGCGCAGCTTGCTAAACAAGTACAGCGCAGATCGATACCAAAAATAGTATTCTAGAACATTGAGCGGAGAGTACCACTTCGAGTTATAGTTCATTAACTGCACCCCACCTTGTACAGCATCGGTGTTTTTGGTCAAAAATACGCTATTCACTACATCGAGAATATGTTCATTCGGCTCATCTTCTGCGTCAAATACTCCCACTATCTCATTGCGCGCTACCTCCAGGCCTAAGTTGAGCGCACTCGGTTTACTACTTTCAACCAAATCAAGCTCCAAAACCCGCATGTTTTTCTTTCCACACTCTCGGATCGCCTGTTCAGCTTTGGCAATTGTTTTTGTGTCATCAATCTTGCATAAAATTAGCACTTCGATCAATTTATCGGGATAGTCCAAGTTAGCCAGGGCCCTAATAGTGCGCGCAATCACTCTGCTTTCAAACCTGGCAGGCACCAACAAGGAAAAACTAAGCTCTGGCTGGTAGAGAACCGTCGGCCGCGATTCCTGTTGTACTTTTTCTGGGTTTTCCCAACCAAACAGCATCCAAAATAAAGTAAAAATGCCTTGGAAACTTAGGAGAACAGCTGCAGTAATCATACAGAGTTGCAACAGTTGCTCACCAAAGGAATTGGATTGCAGAATCGCAATCACACCCAAAATGTACAAACAAACCAAAACGACTGCAGTCGTGAATAAAAAGATAGTTATTTTGCTAACTGGCAATCGCATTATTGTATACTCACTACTATATGTCAGATCCAAACAATCAATCAACCCTACAAAATCCCGTTGGCCGCTTCATGGTGGCTGTAGGAGCAGTGCTTGAAAATACACTTGATGAAACAATCTTAATTATCAAACGTGCTCCCACACTCGATTGGCGTGCAAGCCACTGGGAAATTGGCTATGGAAGGATTGATCAGTTTGAATCTCCCGAACAAGGGCTCGCACGTGAGACATTTGAGGAACTGGGGGTCACCTACTTCTCAATTCGACGAGTTTTGACCGTGTGGCATCTGTTTCGTGGTTCGCAAAAAGCTGAAAACGAGCTCGTTGGCATTACCTACTACTGCACCACAAACACTAAATCAATCAAACTGTCAGATGAACACACAGACTATGCCTGGGTTACACCAGAAGAAGCAGTGAAAAAAATTACCGAACCAGGAATCATCCGGGATGTTACTGCATATGTCGCTTACAAACAATCCATTACTCAGCAGGGGCTGCAGTCGGCGTTGGGCTCGGACTAGCTTCCTGACCGACAATAATGAGTAGACCACCGGCTTCTGGCTTTTGTTCACCTGCAGGCAGTGACTCTACAGTGCCCGATAAAAGCTGTGCTAGCTCTTTTGCTTGTTCAGCATGTGTGCTATCCAAATCCACTACAATTGTCTTTGTGTAGTTTGCACGAGCAGCATTCGTGCGAGTATTCACCGTATAATCGAAGCTGAGTTCTGCTAGATCAGACTCGATTGTACGAGTTGCTCCAGAAATGTTTGTGCCATTGTACAGTGTAATTGCAATCGGTGTATCTGTTTCTGCTTCAGCGGCATTTTTTGATGTTTCTGCCGATTCATTCTGCGGCGACTCAGTTTGTCGCACTGGAGCGACGTCAATGACCTTGCCCGTTGATGGCCGATAAAGAATTGCTTTACCTTCCGTCAGATAAATCAAGACTTTATCCCCGTTTTCCGCTTTTTGGAAAAACTCCTGCTGTTGCAGTTTTTCCTTCTCAGTCACCGTTGCCATCGTTGGCAGAGGCGATTCAGGCAAGTCCATAAACTGACGCAATTTTTTTGTAATACTTGCAATTTCCCGTTCAGGATTTTGAGATGCAAGCTGCTGATAGCGCCAATAAAAATAGCCAGCTGCCACCAACAATCCCAAAAAAATTGCGGTGATACTGGCAGTCTTCAACACTCTGGTTGCTTTATTGCTCATAGATTGATCTCTTTGGATATACTAATCAGTAGAGCTACAGTACTCGGCTTGCTACTGACATGCAAGCCCATGTATGGCATCATTATATAGTATGCAACTGCCCAAGTGGAGCCAGCTCTTGTTTTGTGTGTTTACCGCACTTATCGTGCAGCTGTGCTTATGTGCTGCACCAATGCCCGCACACGCTGCTGAGTTTTCCTCACTCATCATTCGCCCCGATCGCACCAAGGCGAACACTGCCCCAGGCAACATTCTTATCCAAGCACGTGTGGGTGAGGCTGTGACTGAAGATTCCATCCGGATAACACTCGGTTCTTCCTGGTCCGGCAGCGCAACTGCCAGCAACTACACGGTCTCAACAAGCAGCTTACCAAGCGGCGTGACCGCTTGGCCGGGAATCGGAACTGCTACAAGCGTATCCGGTCAAAACATTACCTTCCCCAGTAGCGACTTGTCTAGCGGCACTACCTATGGGTTTTACCTGACCGGTGGTATTTCCACCAATCCGGCCAGTGCTGGTGACTCAGCTGGCTATCTGTGGACCTTGGCTACACTGGTGGGTGGCAGTCCCTCAAGTGTTTCGGATGCTATGGTTACCATCGTGGCGAATGATCAAATTGCAATTTCAGCTACAATCCTGCCACCCGCGGATGACTTTTCCGCTGTGCTGACTACTTCCAGCGATATCACCGACATCCCACAAGACACCACCATCACGTACACCATTACCTACGGCAGCGAGTATGACTTTGCGTCTCCCCTCACCCTTCAAGCAGAGTGGACGCTGGGTACCATTAGCGGCAATGGAACACCAACGGTGGAACTACTCAGTTACGTTGCTGGCAGCGCAGACGATGCGTATGGCAGCACCAGCCCCGTTATTAATTTGACTGATCGAACAATCACTTGGACTATTTCGAGCATTCCCGCCAACACAACGGGAGAAACTGTGACGTTCAAACTTAAGACGACCGATAGTTATACAGGTAGCCTGGAGGTAACTGCCTCAGCACTTGCTCGGATTACAAATCCT
>CAZBMX010000030.1:0-9333 GCA_964493195.1 uncultured Pseudomonadales bacterium | reverse complement strand
CAGTAACACAATGTCTGCTACTTCTTGTGCAACTTCTGTTGCATCACCCACAACCAAACCTATGTCTGCCGCTGAAAGGGCCGGTGCATCGTTTACCCCATCACCCATCATCGCGACAATCTCACCATTCGCCTTGAGCGCTTGAACAATTCTTAGTTTCTGAGATGGTTTGGTACGTGCAAACAACACAGTGCTTCTCACAGCGGTCTGCAGTTGCTGATCAGTCATGTCAAGCAACTGATATCCTTCCAATACCGCATCATCCGGTATAACTCTCCCGACTGATGCCAACAACGCTTGCGCGGTCTCTCGATAATCACCAGTAATGACTTTCACTGTGATACCAGCGCGCTCTGCGACTTGCAGTGTTTTGGCTACACTTGGGCGAATTGGATCCTCGAAACCCATTACTCCAACCCAACGGCCAGAGGTTATCACTTGGTTCTTTTTTAACGCTGCGAATAGTTTCTTAGCTTCTGCAACTGTTTTGAACTTCCAATGCACTGCACCTATCACCCGCCTACCAGACTCAGCCCAGGTTCGCGCAACCTGAAGAGCATTCTTTCTGGCAGTTGCCGAAAGAGAGGCAGCGCAGTAATGAATCAGCGTGTCTGGCGCACCCATCATCGACACTTCAACTCCGTGCCGAGCTGCTAAAAATCGTCTTTCACTGGAGAAGGGAACTAAATCATCCCGTTGCACCTCCTGCGTTAACTGATGAGGAGTCTCTAAATCCTGATGCGCAGATGCAAAGCTCTCAGCCCACTGCCAACGTGCAAGCTCGAGTGGATCGCGCTGCTCGTTGGCTAACACACTCACCCGATATCCAAGCTTGGGGTCGATAAACTCTGTAGCCACGACCCGCAGTTTGCCCTCTGTGAGAGTGCCAGTTTTGTCCACACACACAACGGTAACCGTACCAAGTGTTTCTGCAGCCACTAGATTGCGCACTAAGGCTCGACGCCTCAGAATCCGATGCATCCCAATCGCCAAAATGGACGTTAATGCGATGACTAAGCCTTCAGGAATAGCGGACACCGCCAAGGCAACCGAAACGGTAAACATTTCGAGCATATTTCGCATGGTAACGAGCCCATAAACGAAAATAAGTGCTGTCATACTTATGACAAGCAATGCTAAATTGCGCGCCAAGTACTGAAGTCGGCGTTCAAGCGGTGTCTGTTCATCAGATTGATCACGAATAGCAGAAGCAATGCTTCCCATCTCAGTGCTTGCGCCAATTTTTGTAACACAGTACGTGCCCGATCCACCTGCTACAGTAGTGCCCATATACACCTGCTGAACATTGCTGATATCTGTTTTCCCACGTTGTTGCTGAAGCAGATACTCTAGTTGCGCTAGATCACTCTGCAAAAACTTCTCCGACACTGCTTGTTTTTCCACCGAGACGCTCTCTCCCGTCAGCACTGCTTCGTTGATAAATAAATCGTGAGATTCGACCACCACCCCGTCTGCGGGCACTTTGTCCCCCTCATACAAAGTAACAATATCAAATGGAACTAAGTGTCGTGCTAAAACTTTTTGACGGTTGCCAGCGCGTATCACCCAACACTCAGGAGTTAGCACAGATTTGAGCGATTGCAGTGAAGTGAATGCTCGTTTTTCCTGATAGAATCCCAACAAACTGTTAAGTAAAACAGCAGCCAAAATCACCACAGTATCCGTCCAATCCCCCAACACAGCAGTAAATCCTGCCGCAACTAGCAACACTATAATCAAAGGACTCGCCAACTGACGCAGAAAAAAAGTCGCGTTACTCGGCAACGGCTTGGTTGGCAATAGATTCGTGCCGTACTGCGCATGCAGAGCTACCACGTCAGTCGCTTCCAAACCATGACGTACATGCGCGTGGAGTGTTCGTTTATCAAAGGTAAGCTGAGGAGTTGCCATGTGGTGCCGAGCCCCGTGTGCCAATACTCAATTGCTCCTTCCAGTTTAGCGTAGACGAGCCAGATTGTCGAACTGTGTAAACAATACTATTTCCCTGTTTTACAATAATTTTTTATAATTTAAGTATAATTTTTGCCATTTTACATATAAATAATTCTGTATTATTCTAAAGTGCAAGGAGATTATTGTATGAACACTGATCTACGCAACTTCTTGCAGATTTCCTACGAAGAACTTGAGCGCATGAATGTGTCGGCCAAACGCCGGCGCGCCGCCCACGAACCAGAATCAACCTTCCAAAAAGAGTATCAAAAGTACCTCAAAACAGAAAAACGCATCAAAGCAGTAACCATCTGTTTTAGCGACCTGGAAGGTCGATTCCACATGCTGGATTACGACAAGCAACATTTTTTGAACAATCCAGAAAACTTAACATTTGACGGGTCATCCATTCGCGGTTTTAGCTCCCTAGCCGAAAGCGACCTGCGCCTCGCTCCTCAATGGTCAACGATGCGCTGGCTGCCCTCTGATATCTTCGGCCCCGGCAAAGTCATCATGTTCGCCAACATTCTCGATCGGGATTTTGCTATTCATCCGTCTGACTTTCGGGGCAACTTGCAGCTACTGACTGACGAGCTGCATAGCCAAAAAAGCATCGTTGCACACGCTGCACCAGAGATTGAGGGATTCTTGCTGGAAGGGCTCGACGCAGAACAGCACTTTGATGAGCGAACCGGCTTCACCCTGATCTCAACTGGCGGCTATTATCACGCCCTTCCCATGGACAAGCTGCGCCAGTTCATTGACATCACTGCCGAAGCCCAACGTTGTATGGGATTTGAAAACGAGAAAGACCACCCGGAAGTCGCACCATCGCAGTTTGAACTTAACTTCAAACATGACTCAGTGTTAGAAATTGCTGATGAAATTCAGTTGTACAAGTTGGTCTGCCGCCAAGTTGCCAACAGTCTGGGAATGACTGCCAGTTTCTTGCCAAAACCGAAAAGTGGCATCAACGGCAGTGGCATGCACATCAATTTTTCCCTGTTTAAACGGGGCAAAAACCAGTTCTATGATGCTAAAGACCCGCATCATCTCTCCGCGCAAGCATACACGTATATCAATCGCATTCTCAATCACGCACCCGAGATTTGTCTCATCCTCAATCCCAGTGTGAACGCCTACCGACGACTCGATCCAAATTTCGAAGCCCCCAATCAAATTAAGGTTTCACCCACTGACCGCGGCTCCATGATTCGCCTGCCGATTGGCAATGAGCACAGCACCCGAATTGAAGTTCGTTCGGTTGCGCCCGATGCCAATCCATACCTGGTATTTTTTACGCTGCTCAAAACCGGACTCGAAGGTAGCGAACTAGTCACCAACAAGTCCAAACGCCAGCGATTGCGATTCTTGCCCGGCACTATAACCGACGCGCTCCGCTTGTTCAAAGCCAGCGAGTTTATCAGCTCCCTGATGGGTGCGGCTACCAAAGAAAAGTATGCTGCCTTGAAACAAGCCGTGATGGATCGCAGTCCTCGAGAATTGGGCAGTACCGTGAAAAACTCAGAGATTATTCACCACCACGAAGTCACCAATCAGGTGCTGTGGCAGCGGTTTTAGGGTTAGCGCAGTTTGGTCAGAATTGCGTCAAGCGGCTGAGCTGCCACTTCCTCCACCAGCTCAGTCTGCGCACCCAATCGGTTAGCTTGTTTTTCCATAAACGGTACACTATTGGCGTTCTGATACAAAATGCCGGTAGCAATGTGTTCTTCCAGGTCTTCCGCGGTCTTGAGCGCGTTTAACCAGTCGCTGGCGTCGTAGCCACCGGGCTGGGACTGCACATCATAGACGCGCTGCTGGTACCACTCGTGCGGCGTGGCTTTGTTGTAGGTCGGGCAACTTTGCAGAATTTCTACAAAACTGAAACCAGGATGCTTGAGGGCGCTTTGCAGCGTCTGCGTCATATGTTTGACATCTCCAGAAAAACTACGGGCCACAAAAGTAGCATGCAACGAGAGCGCAAGGCGTACAGGATGCACTGGTTCGGAGGTAATGCCATCTGGTGAGGCATTCATTTTCATACCCGGCTTGGTAGTTGGCGAGGCCTGGCCAGTCGTCAATCCATAGTTCAAGTTGTTATGAAACACAAACGTCATGTTGAAGTTGGCACGAATGGCATGCACAAAATGGCCAATGCCTTCGCCAAAGGTCGCCCCATCACCACCAAACGCTATAACGGTCAGCTTACGATTAGCACAAGCAGCCCCTGCTGCAAACGAAATAATCCTGCCATGCAACCCATGATAGCGATAGCCACCAATCTTATCCGCGCCGTTACCATTACACCCAATGTCAAAGCCCAATAGGGTCTGACACGGCCTAATTCCTTCTGCCACTAGCGCCCGTTTGACCGCTGCGTGAATACCATAGTTGCCACAGTTAGTACACCAAGTGTATGCATTCTGTGAATAGTAATCTGCAATGGTAGGAGGCTGGACAGTCACGCAGGTTGCACAACTCATGCGACCTCCTTTTTTTGCTCGCTGGGAAGATTAAACATCTCTAGCAAGTACTCCCACACATCCTCTACAAAAAACGGCCTGCCATCATACTTAAGCAGTTTCTCGGTAAACAAAAAGCCGGTGTGCTGGGTGATCAAGCCGCCAAGTTGGCCGAGCGCATTCTGCTCGATCAGCACTACTCGCTCAGTCTGTTGCACAGCTTCCAAAAATGCTTCTGGTTTAAGCGGAAACACAAAGGTGAAGTGCAAATAGCGAATTGTATGATCTGGGTGTGCAGCATTCCACAGCCGCATGACGTCAACGACCGTGTTTTTGACGCTGCCCCAACCCACAAACAATGCCGCAGCATTTGGTGGTCCAAATACTTCCGGATCAGGGAGCTTTTCGAGCAAGGCTGCTTCCTTGCGCAACCGTTTGTCGTACATCTGTTTTGACGGTTCAGCATCTTCTGTCAAACTGCCATCTTCCAGGTGCTCATCACTATTGGCTACATAGGTGGCATCCACTTGGCCAGGCAGCCAACGGGCGGACGTGCCAGCTTCTGTAATCTTGAAGCGATCCTCAGATTCAAGTTTGGTCAAGTCCCCATCCGCAACCAAGTGCCGCTCGATCGGCACCGCTGGTGGAAGTTGATCAAGCTGAAACAGCGACTCAGCAATCTCTTTTTCCGTCATCACCATAACTGGAATCTGAAACTCTTCGGCATAGTTGAACGCATGCTGAATCAACGTATAGCAGTCAGCCGCATCACTGGCCGCAATTACCAACCGAGTGAACTCACCATGCCCGGCATACACCGCCAAGTTTAGGTCGGCCGCTGAAGTCCATGTCGGCAATCCGGTTGCGGGTCCAGGCCGCTGCGCCAAAATGCACACGAACGGCGTTTCTGTCATCGCAGCCAAAGACAGCGACTCGGTCATCAAGTCAAATCCACCCCCCGACGTCCCTACCAGAGCTCTTGTCCCAGCAAACATCGAGCCAAGTGCCATCTGCGCCACAGAAATTTCGTCTTCAACTTGTTTGACCAACATGCCAGTCTGATGGTACCAATCAGCTAAAAACGTCAGAATAGAAGATGATGGTGTCATTGGGTACGCATAGTAAGCCCTCACACCAGCAGAAACCGCGCCCAGCGCCAGCGCATGATTTCCGGTCAGCAGCAGGTCGTCCCCCCGCGAGGACTCGATTGTGCAGTAGCTGGTCAGCTGAATTGGTTTGAGTGACTCCGGCAACTGCCAAACAAAGCCCGCTTGCAAACACGCTTTGTTTGGTTCGATGACTTTGGGTTTATCTGCAAACTCTTTTTCTAGGACTTTTTGCACCAGCTCAGTAGGCAAGCTCAGGAGCTGCCACAACACGCCAATCAGAATCGTGTTTGCCATCAGCCGGGAACCACCCACCTTGAGCGCTTCCTCCACCGCTGGCACGTACACAACAGTCAACTGACACTCAGCAATCAGTTCCTGCTCTGCCTGCGTCACGTCCATCCGCGCAATGCTGTGCAGCACCACACCACCTCGGCGCACTGTGGGAAGGTATGTGTGCACCGACAACCGACTCATGCACAGCAGCACATCGCACTCCTTTGAAGGGGCCAACAGCGGCGAGCCAGATACATCGGTTTGATGAGAGGCCACACCACCTTTAATCAGCGAGGGATACTCGCGATAGCCAAAGGTAAAAAAGCAAGATTGCTTGAGCGAGCGCGCAATGATCTCACCCACAGAGTTGACCCCCTGGCCAGACTCACCACCAACTTTGATGGTGAAACGATCAAATGGGCGGTCAGGCAAGTTGTTTTCTGGCATTATGGTGATTCTGGAGTGAGATTGGTAGTTTGCTGTGGCTGTTGCATGAGTGCCACCAGTTTTTCTGCCCACGGCTTAATGACGGCCTCGAACTTGGCAAAGGGTTCACCGTTAAACTTGAGTGGCGCGTCCAATGCTTGGCCCCCACGTTCCACCCAAATGTTTTTGAGTGTCTCCATTCCTCCACAGAACAGAACTGGCTCGTAGCGCACGTCGCCCATACCGATAAAAGCTGCCCGCTTGCCGGCACTGTCAGTTTCTTTGAGAGCTGCTAACAATTTATCGAAGTAAGGGTTGATCACGCCATGATCCCACGTCGAAGTGGCAAGCAAAAAAGTATCGTGCTGCTGCCAAATTGTAGGGTCAGTTTGCTCAGCCCGATGCAGATCTATCTGCAAGCCTGCGGCACGCCAAACCTCAGCGACCCGCTCGACCACCCACTCGGTGTTGCCGGAAGTGGAGGCGTAGATGGCGGGGATGACGATTTGTTGGGACTGTTGCACTGAAGACATGATACGGAAAAGTGAAGCAGTTAGCAAGGCAATTTCTTAGTCATCAGTCAGTAACCCCCGCCCATCCACAGCCCAAGCCTCGCTTCGTGTCACCAACACCGGGTTAATCTCAAACTCCTGCAACTCAGGCACGGCCAGCGCCAGTTCCGCCACTTGCACCACCAGCTGAGTCAACTTACCAATCGCCATTCGGCTACCGCCTCGGTAGCCGGCTAATAATGGATAAACTTTCGAGGTCTCAATCAGCTGCCGCGCTTGCCGCGGATCGACAGTAAGCAACTGTAAGTTTTGCTCATGAATCAACTCAGCCAAAACGCCACCGGCTCCAAGCATCAGGACTGGACCGAACGTAGGATCTCGCTTGATTCCCAAAATTACCTCCACACCACCCTCGATTTGCTTTTGCACTTCAATCATGCCCGAGGATCGCACTGCCCGGCCCAACCCCTCCATGATCCGCTCTAGCTGCCAGTAGGCGCTGACTAGCTCTTGATGAGTACGGATGCCGGTAACTACCCCACCCACATCGGACTTATGCAACACATGTGGTGAACTAATCTTGAGCACTACTGGAAAATGGTGTGTGGTAACAAACTGCTGCACTTCTTCCAAAGACTTGGCCACCACAGCCGGTGGTTGCGCAATGCCCGCCTTGGCAAACAACTTCGCAACCGCATCTCCATTAAGGACTGTTTGTTTTTGTCGTTTGAGTTCAGTGATGACTGTTCTGATAGCGGAGCGCTTGCGCTGGGTGAGCACACTAGTGCTGCCCGTTCCCACCTGAGCTGACACAACACCCGTACGTTGCCGTCGCTGCCATTGGCGCCACCACCACAATCTGCCCAGTGCCCACACAGCACGCTCGGGATAGCGGAATGACGCAATTTCATGCTCGGACAAAACCCGCTCGCCACGCGAAATCTGACTGCCTCCCATAAAGGAACACACGATCGGCTGGCGGTATTCAGCAGCCAACTTGGCAATTACCGCTGCTGTTTCTTCAATCTGGGTCATCACCTGAGGCGTGAGTAGCACAACCACTGCATCTACACTCGAATCCTCCAGCACGGTCTCGAGGGCGTGGGCGTACCGGTCTGCTAACGCGTCACCCAGGACGTCCACCGGATTCTGGAAGCTGGCAGCCCGAGGTAAATGCTGCTCCAACTTACGCCGAGTAGATGCAGACAGTTCCGCAAACTCCAACCCTTCGGCAATAACACGATCGCTGGTCAGCACGGCTGGTCCGCCCGCATTGGAGACAACTGCTACTCGGTTGCCCGTTGGAGCTTTGGTCCAGGCTGTGGCACGAATGAGATCGAACACATCTTCCAACCCACGGCATTGGATTATTCCAGCCTCGGACAAAGCCTGTTGCAACACCACGTGATCACCAGCCAACGCACCGGTATGGGACTGCATGGCAGATTTGGCTGCTTCGGATTGGCCGGGTTTGAGAACAAACACAGGATCAGTCAACGCTAGCTGCCGGGCAGTACTCAAAAACATCGGTCCATCCACCACAGACTCTAGGTACATTCCCACCGGATCGTAGCCTTTGCGCTTCTGCGTTTGCGTGCGGTCGGCGCGGCCACGCAACCAGTGCTGCAGGACATCACTTTCCGAGATTACTGCCTTATTGCCCAACGTCACAAACTCGGCAAAACCCAACTTGGTATAGTCAGCCCAATCAAAAATGCTCGTTGCAATTGCACCAGACTGGGACATAAACCGCAAGGTGCCTGGCCGACGCGTCAGCTGGCCAAACGTTGCATTGATGGGGTGTGCCGCGTTGACAAACCCGAGGCAGTTTGGACCCAACAGTGCAATACCAAACTCCTGAGCAATTTCAGCCAGTTCAGCTTCCAGCAATGCACCAGGTTCGCCGACTTCTTTGAACCCCGCCGACAAAACCACGCAAGCGTTAGTGCCTGCCCGGCCAACTTGCCGGAGAGCATCAGCAACTGCGACGGCTGGAATCGCGATGATTGCAAGGTCGGGGGGCTCGGGAATGTCTGCATACCGGGTGAATGCCTGCAAACCACGAATTGCCCCGCCGTGCGGATTGACAGGGTACACTGGCCCTGCAAATCCTGAATCAATAATGTTACGCACCACAATGTTGCCCAATTTTTTGGGGTCAGCAGAAGCACCAACCACCGCTACAGAGCGGGGAGAAAACAACTGGCCAAGGGCAGATGGGCGAGGCATAACAGTAACTATCTGTCCTAGTATAGGAAAGATAACTACCCTTGTCTATAACAGAGGATACTATGGCGTTGGTTTACTCATAAGCCATGCATTTGGGTACACCATTTTGTGAAATGGCAACGACTGCCAATCTTCGATATCTTGTGCGGGTATTGCAAATAAATTACCAGAAATGAGCGCTCGAGCTGTTTTTCCCAAAATTACAATCACCTCAACGAGTACATCTGGCTCAATTGGCTCTAAGCGATCTCCAAGAGGCAGTGCATGGCTGTTCGCTACAATCGCAACGGCATCCTTTAAACGAGTAGCATGTGATTTCGATCGATCGCCACTAAAAACTTGCGCAACAACTTCACGAGAGAGCTGATG
>CAZBMX010000029.1:0-9386 GCA_964493195.1 uncultured Pseudomonadales bacterium | reverse complement strand
TTGTCTTTATACCGACTCTGGTACACGATGGGAATGTCGATAGAGCGATCTGCAACCGTGTAGTATGCGGTTGCGCTTGACCAAGTCGTGTTATCGAACGTTTTATAGTAAGTGTTGCCACAAACAGACGTTGCACCGGTAATGATGTAGAAGAAGTATAGTTTGTCGTCAGTACTGTCATACGCAAGGTCGAACGTGGGGTACAAACAGTGAGTGCCACTGGCTGAATAGACATTGCTTTCGAGTGCAACTGCGTCATCAGCATCAACTGAGTACAGACTTTGTGTATCACCACTACCACCCGCGAGGTAACGGGCAATACCGATGTAGACTTTGCCATGACCTGAGGCATATACAGGTTTGCTGAGTAGCTCATGTTTGAGCCCATATCCGCTTGCATTATTTACGTCGCCGCCAAACTCAGATCGAGCAGTCCAGGATCCAGACCAGTTGGTGCTGCCGTAGTTCCACGATAGTCTCCGAAATCCGTGCGTATCGTTTTCATCAGTCGTAAAGTAGTAAATGTCATCAGCCTTGGCCCCAGAACCACCCCTGATTAATGCCGCATGCTGGAACGCATGACTGTGAGCGCCGGCGTAGGTGTACAGTTCATCAAATGCGACGTTGGCAGGATCAGTGGCACCGCCGTCGGTGGTGCCATCGAGTGCAGCCCAGTTGCCAGCGGTACCATCCGCTGAGGTGTTGCTCAGTGCGCGCATCGAAGCGCGTGTCGCGGTGAGACTTGAGCCACCACAGTTCGTTTTGAGTGCGCTCCAGAAGGCAACCAGCGTGCCATTGCCGCCAGTGTTTTTCCAGAGTAGTACGGGATTGGCAAACTCACCACTGGTGCAGGATGCATCGTCATCTAGATCAAAGGGCGTGAGCGTACTATCCAGAGTGATCGAAACGATGTTGTAATCTTTATCTCGATTGATAACAAAACGTTTGTACGTTGCCCCGTCGGTGTCTGCAATGAGCACGTGAATTTTATCATTGACCGAGTCATAGACTGCTGCAGGTCGATTGGTGAGCTCTCCACTGGTCATGGTTTCGGTCCAGGTCGAACCATCATTGTTGCTGTAAGCGAAGCGATTTCCCAGGGTGTGATGCTGTACCGGCACGATAAATTTGCCATACGAGTCGATCATGATCGGAAAACCCTGCGACCAACTCACTGCGTCATAACCTCCGTTAGTGCCTGTAGCCGTGCCAATATTCGCATACGTCCCATCTGCTCGCACGTAGTGCCAGTAGTATGAAAAACCACCTACCCCGAGTGTAAGTGCAAACAAAAAGACAATACACAACCTAGCCAAGTGATGACGCATAAATAACGTGTATCCATGGTAGCATGTTTGCACTCAAATCCTCAAGTGCAGTTGTGAATATTTTTATCTGGGCGTAGCTAGTGCACTACTTTGTCCGTTTCAAATGGAAGCTGACCAGTGCGTGAAACCACTCGTTCAGTTCTGCATTTAGGTTCAGTTTCTCAAGCTGCGCTACGGCCGACGCTCCAATTTTTTCCATTCGTTCCTGCAGAGCAGTACGTGCACCAGTGGACGCAATGAGTTTTGTGACAGTGTCAACCGTTTCTGTGTCAAGCTGTTGGTTGCCGTACGCTGCCTCAAGCGTTTGTAGCTCAGTTGTGCTTGATTGAGCCCGTAGTGCATCGCGAGCATACAGGAAGTAGAGGGTGCGCTTGTTCTGACGAATATCGGCCCCAACTGCTTTGCCGGTGGTGTTGGGATCACCAAACAGCCCGATTTCATCGTCTTTGATTTGAAAGAGCGTGCCAAGCAAATCACCAATCGTATCCCAAACCTCGACGTCTGCATCTGACTGATGACTGGCGATAGCTGCTAGTGTAAATGGCATACCGAGGGTATAGTGGGCAGTTTTTGCAGAAAAAAGAGCAAGTACTGATTCCTCTGTTGGCTGGCTCTGCGCAGGTGTACCGACACTATCAAGCAGTTCTCCAAAGCCGGTGTAGAGGGCCTGGCGAGAAAACTGCAAGAGCAACTTTCGAGTGGTGGCAGCATCGAGCGCGGGATCAAGGTTTTGCAGTAATGCACGATTTACCAAGAAAAGCAGCACGTCACCCAGCACAATTGCAGCGGAAGTGCCATCATGTGCTGGTACAGGCCTGCCTGCTCCCTGAGCCCACTGGGCATACTGCGTATGAATTGTTGCTATTCCCCGGCGAACTGCGTCCTGGTCAATGATGTCATCATGGATGAGTAGTGCAGAGCCGAAAAGTTCTATACCGACACCCATGGCAAGAATCGTAGCTTCCTGCAACCGCTTTGCAGCGGGATGAGTTTTCTGCAATAGATGGGTTAGGTGAATAAAAGTCGTTCCTCGGGCTAATTTGCCACCCAGACAAAATTGAGTGAGCTGAGTTTCAACCTCATTCACCCATGGAAGTTGCGCATAGGCACTTAACTCAGTGTGCAGAAACACAGGGATTGCTTGCGCAAGCTGAGTACGGTACTGACTGGGAAACACGTTATCTGTCATACCAGCATGATTCTACCGCATGCAGCATGATTTGCCACAGTGGTATGATACTGTAACAACCGTCACCATTTGTACTTAGAAAGCAAATTACTATGCACTCGTCTCAGTCTGTAATAAAGAAAGTGACTGAATTTTTTAGCCAGTTTCCAACACATCAGATTGCACTTAAAACAGTGTTGCTCAACGATCAAACATTCCCAGAGCACGTCTATTATATCGAGGATGGAGTGGTGTGTACAAAGTTGCTGACCAAGCATGGCGAGGAAGTGATCGTAAACATTCTGCGTAGCCACAGTTTTTTTCCGCTGACCGCAATCGTGAATGAAACCCCAAATCTGTACAGCTTTGAGGCGAAGACTGAGCTCACTGTTCGGGTGGCACCAATCGATCAGGTACGGACCTGGCTCAAGAAAGATGCTGATTTATTGTGGGATACTTTAAGTCGGGTGCTCGTCGGCATGACTGGGCAACTGGAAGAAAAAGCCGTGCTCATGGTTGGTTCAAGCCGTCAGCGGTTGCTGCTTGGTCTCAGTATTTTGAGTCGACGATTTGGAGCTGAACACGGTGATCGTGTGGTTGTGTCCTTGCCATTTACACATGCTGAGCTTGCTTCGCTGGTGGGACTGTCCCGCGAAACCGTTACTCGCGAGCTGACTGCATTGAAGCACGATGGGGTGATCGAGGGTGTGCATAGTGGGGTCATTGAGTTATCATTTCCAAAACTCATCAAAGCTATTGATTCTTTCTAACCATATGTTTGCATCCTCACCTGACCGAAGCGCTTTTGCACAATCGGACGCACTTTTGCAGACATGGCAATTAAGCCCACACTATGAGTTCGCAACGCTGGCCGGCGGATGCTTCTGGTGTTTGCAGGCACCGTATGAGCAACAGCAAGGTGTGATTGGTACACTTGCAGGGTATGCGGGCGGCAAACGCAGCTTTCCTACCTATGAACATGTGTGTACGGGAGTGTCTGGACATCGTGAAGTCGTGCAGGTGTGTTTTGACCCGAGCCAAATAACCTACAACAACATCTTGGATATTTTTTGGCTGCAAATTGATCCAATCGATGCTGGGGGCCAATTCTCTGACCGCGGATTTCAGTACACCACAGCCATATACGTTCATAGTTCAGCGCAACAGAACGTAGCCGAACAATCCAAACGCGCACTGCAGTCCACACTGAAACCGGGAACAATGGTAGCAACTACAATCGAAACATTCACTACTTTTTTTCCTGCGGAAGATTACCACCAGCAGTTTTACAAAAAACAACCAAACGAGTACTATCGCTACAAACTACTCTCTGGCAGAGGTCACTAATCCATGCTGTGTTAGATGGCAATCAAAACAGAGCCCATACAGCGTGAGATGGTGGTGTTGAACTTGGAATCCATTAATTTCAGCGGGGACGGTGGTTTGGCACTCAGCTGTAGTGATGCGTCCGCAGTTTGTACAAAACAGATGGTCGTGATGATGATCCCGCAGTTCGTATACAGCCTCAGCACCACCGAGTGTGTGCTTGCAGACTTGGCCGGTTGCTAGCATCTTATCCAAAGCTCGATATACGCTAGTTTTGTTGTATCCGCTCTCGCCTGTATCCAGCAAGCGGACGAGATCGAGAGCGCTGAGTAGGTGGCTGGATGCTAGGAGTGCAGCGATTTTATCTGGTAATCTGCGTCGCTTCATGACCACAGTATATCATTGATTACCAGAGTAGCTGCAGTAGTAATAGTCCACCCGCAACACTCATAATGAACGTGATTGTATAACCGAATAGATTGCTGAGGAGTGAGTTGGTGTGCCTACCCATGATGGCGCGGTTGTTAGCAATTCGTAAGATGAAAAACAATATAATTGGCGAGCACAAGCCATTGAGCACTGCTGTGTAGTACAAGAGAGTGAATGGCTTGATGCCGGTAAAGTTAATCAAAAATCCAATCGCACATGCGCCAGCAATTGTGCCATAAAAAGCAGGTGCTTTGCCGGCTTTCTTAAATAACCCTTCTTTCCATCCAAACAATTCTGCAACCGCGTATGAAGCAGATCCAGCCAGCACTGGTACTGATAGCATGCCCGCGCCCAGAATACCCAGGGTAAAAATAACCGAAGTCAGTGGGCCGGCAATGGGCCTGAGCGCTTCTGCAGCTTGGGGAGCAGTTTCTATGGTGTGTATGCCCGCCGGATACAGGGTGCTGGCAGCACTGAGGATGATGAAGAACATAATCATGTTGGAGAAGGTCATGCCAATGATTGTGTCCAATCGCATGTGATAAACCTCGCTACCCGTTACAGATTTGATCAATCTTCCCATGTCCTTGATCTTGCGTTTAAGCACTGCTTCCTCCACTTCTTCACTGGTTTGCCAGAAAAAGAGGTATGGCGATAGAGTGGTTCCCAGGACAGCGACTACGTTGAACAGGTACTGCTCGGACCATTGCAGGCGTGGCCTGGTTAAGCCCAGAATCACAGCGTTCCAATCAAGCTGCACCATAAATGCAACTGCGATGTATGCAAGTAAAGTTAAAGTGAGGTACTTTAAGAAACGCACATAGAGGCGGTAGTCAACAAAAACTTGGAGTACCACTGTACTTATGGTAAAAATTGCGAGCAGCGTCATGAACGGTACGGGCACAAGCAGCTGTGACGCCTCGGCCATAGCGCCAAGGTTGGCCCCGATGTTGATGGTGTTGGCTAACACCAGCAAGCCAACACAGACGTAGAGTGCGGTTTTTGAGTAGTGCGTTTTAATGATTCGTGACAAGCCGCTGCCGGTAACCATCCCGATTCGGCCGCACATCTCTTGAATCAAAATCGTAAAGGGGAGTGAAAAAATTGACAGCCACAGTTGTGCCAAACCAAACTGAGCACCCGTCTGTGCGTATGTTGCAATGCCGGAAGGATCATCATCGGAAGCACCAGTAATGAAACCGGGTCCAAGGGTGTTCCAAAGCGCAGACAAGCGCTTTTTGATAGTGAGCACCATACAACTACTTTGCAACTAGTATAAAAACTGCGAAGAGCCAAGCACAATGGCAGGCGGTTGCGCTGATACTACAGTTTGGGGTAAATCTTCATACTCCGCAAGTACTGATTTTCCTGGATACAGCACGGCAAAAAACTCACTGCCCTGCAAACTTTCGCTGATTTGCTTCGAGACTCCCCAGTTGCTTGGCAGGTCACTACGGTCATTGGTGAAGCGCACTATGGTGCGTTCATTCAATCTGGGATGGTTGTTCATAAAGTACTTGTAGACTCGTTGGGCAGTTTGGGATCTGAGAATGCTGTAATGGTTGGTCGCGGTGAGTTCGCTGCTGAAAACATTGAGCAGGATGATGAGTACAAGCGTCGCTATACCCATCCTGCGCCCGTCTGCGATCAGTGTCGCCAAAACCCAAGAGGAACCTACCAACGGTAACCCGAGCTCAAGCGCAAACTTGTGATTGGGAAAAAACACCACTGGCAGCAAGGTGAGCGCGAACCACACCACCCCGACTGCGAGAGGCAGTGCGCGCTTTCGAGCAGCTTTCACAACGATGGTCTGTGCAAACAACGCTGCAACTGCTAAGAGTGAGAGTCCGAGCAGCCAGAGAATTGGGGTTGCTATCCTGCCAAAATCACTCCACCAACGTGCCAGGACGGAAAAATCTACCACGTAGTTACTCAAAGTTTCGGGTGCGCCCAGGCTCCATAGTCCATACCAGATGCCAGTGTTAATGAGTTGCTGCGGATCAAGTGAGAAGGCATATGTCTCATGAGTCGCAACATCCAGACCCATGACCGCAAATCGCAAGTACAGGTACGCTGCCAGACAGAGGGCGTGTGGCCAAAGTGAGGCCGCAAGGTCTTTCAACCGTGATTGTAACGAACTGTTAGCAGGTTTGAGCACGGTGCTCAAGGCCAACAATCCGGGTACGATTACTGCTGTTTCTTTGCTGAGCAGTGCCAAACAAAATGCAACGACGCTTATCCACCACCACACACGATTTGTACGGTGTAAAAATGCTGCAACCGCACACAGCGTAAAAAAGACTAACGATATCTCTTGGAATGCTGATAAAAAATACAATCTGGTTGCATGGGTATGCGAGACTGCGTACAGCGCGGTGCTCAGCAGTGCTGTGTTGTGATTAAACAAACCGCGTGTGACGCGATACAGCATCACCAATGTCGCCCAAAATCCCATGAACACCACTCCGTACCACCAGATTGCGTTCAACCCAAACAATCTCTGGCCCAGAAAAAAGAACACTTGTGTCGGAATGGGTCGATAAAACGCGGCTGATTGGTCGGTGAGTTTGAATCGGAAAAAATTCGCAAACTCCCCGATGGTTGCGATGTTGCTGATTCGCAAATGAAACCAATCGTCAGCCGAGAAAAATTGATTGAAGGCAGCGCGAAAGAGAATAAGCGACACAACACAGATCACACCTAGGAATAAAGCAGTGTTATGAGTTTTGACTAACTGCATCGTAATGAGCGTACCACGTATCACGTGGCTTTGTGAAACTTAAATGCTGCTACACGGACAACGTTGGTAATCTCACAAAATGCATCAGGAACAGTGCAATCCAGTGAAACTTTCCTGCTACCATAAGTGCGCCAGAAATTATGACGAACACTCCGGCAATCTTTTGTACAATCTGCATGGTTTTTTGCGATTTTCTGAATACAGGCAACAACTGTTCGTAGGCTACGGCCACTAAAATAAAGGGCACACCAAGCCCAATGCCAAATGCTGCTAGAAGTATGCTGCCCGTTAGTTGTGTTCCCGCGTGCGTGGCCCAGAATAAAACTAGAGCTAAGACTGGTCCGATGCAGGGAGTCCAACCGAACGCAAACGCCACCCCAGCAGCAAACGCGTGCAATTGTTTCCACTTGGCAAACTTTTCTCCCAATTCGAAGCGAAGCTCGCGGTTAAACCAGCTTCGCTGCAACCAGCCTAATAAAAAAAGTCCGATCAAGATAAAAATCACGCCTCCAATTCGTTCGAGCAGCAATCGATGCATGCTTAAAAACGACCCCAGTGTTGCAAACGAAGTTCCCAGAATAGTGAATGTAACAATAAATCCGGCAGAGAAAATGGTGGCAATTTTGACGAGCTCAAATCTGTTGTTGCGTGCCTGTGTAGTTCCCAGTGCGATGCCCGAAAGATACGCGATATAAGTGGGCACCAGCGGCAACAAGCAGGAAGCAAAAAACGTTACAAAACCGGCGGCAGCACTTGCCAACACTTGCAGGAAAAATGAGTCGGGCAGAGTCATGTTTTTGTCGTTCTGTATGTGTTTAACAGCAGAGCGGGCAAGCTTGTGCAGCGTACCCGCTCCGACTCGTGGGTCTGTCCAGAGTTTCTGTTACAAATACTTTTCGATCAGCGGCTTCACTTGCTCAATGGGCAGTGCACCGGGGATCAATTCCTGTGGACCATCTTCGGTGACGATGATGGTGCCTGGAGTTCCGGAAATGCCAGCTGAACTTCCAGCAGTCATTTGCTCGGATACCTTGGTCTTCATTTCTTCACTATCTATGCATTTTTGTACCTCGTCCTTGTTGGCGCCTGCTTCTGCAGCGAGCTCAGCCAACTTCTCCTGAGGATACCCGGTGCCATTGGCGAGGGTTTTCTCATAGTAAAGATCAATGAACTTCCAGAAGGCATCATTGCCACCACTTTTCCCAGCACACTCTGCAGCTTCAGATGCTTTTTGGGCGAAGCTATGGAATGGGAGTGGATAGTGGCGGAATACCCAGCGGACATCATCACCGTAATCTTTGAGCACCTGCACCATGGTGGGATGGAAGCGCTGACAGAATGGACACTCTAGGTCAGAGTACTCAACTAGCGTGATTTTGGCGTCTTTGTTGCCGCGGATCCAGTCATCATCGCTAACTTCTGGCATGGACTTGAGCTGCTCGGCAGTAGGGCCAGCTGGGGCTGCAGGATCAGCTGCACTTGGGGCTGCTGCGCCAGTTCCGGCGGTACCTTTTTTCAACATCTGGTTCTCGGTCCAGATAGAGCCAACATAAAAACCGCCGCCGAAGACGACTGCTGCAATCAAAAGTGCAACGAAATTATCGTTGACGAGCTGCAACAGGCGTTGCAGGGATAGTGGTTTGGTTTCAGACATGTGGTTGCCTTTCTGTAGGATACATGTTGTGTGTTACTAGTTACTACGCAGTGTAGTAGAAAAACCCGCGTGCTGTCAATTACGAAATGTACCAGGAGTGCTACAATTACACAATCGACAATAGACATGTTGAGGGTACCGGAAACACTATGACCGATGAACATGTAGGTGATTCAAACATAAATTCTAGGGGATCAGTTCCTTTTAATCTGGATACTATACCGCTGTTAAACGATGAGGCATTTATACGAGCAGTTGAGCAGCTTTGCCATGATCAGGAGTATGTGCTGCAGCGGTTAGGCAATGTGATTGATGAGTATGTTGTTCAGTATCTTTCACTTAGGCAAGCGAATCCGGAACTTTGGAATGTTCAAGCTTGGAACGTACCTAACTGGTTTTTGAACTTTTTTGATGAAGCAGTTAGGGTAGCAATTGAAAACAAATGGAAAAATTTTGTTACTAATTGTGGTAAAGCGAACGATCAAGGCGCACTCCTGCAAATTGTTGCAAGAGGTGGTCGAAATCGCACGTATGTACGAATACATAACTCCGGTGAGTGGAGAACAACTTGTTTAGAATTCTCGGAGGAAGAGCTCCCATTCCATCTCTACAGAACAAAAGACGGAGGGTTTCGATTTGATGTCCGTTCTTTTGCACAGGAAGGGAAAATGATAGCAGATTTTGCCGGAACGTTTGCTCATGTATATGACGGTGTTCCGGATATACAAAAAGAAAGGGACT
>CAZBMX010000028.1:0-9425 GCA_964493195.1 uncultured Pseudomonadales bacterium | reverse complement strand
ATTATTTTGCAACAGGAATACTCGCGGGTTAATCCGCAAGCGAACGTTCCTGAGCAAGAATTCTGGCAATCTCCAGAATGTGCTGAATTTCTACATGAGTTTGCTGATACTATACAGCTTGCTCGACTATTGACTGGCCAAGAGATGTTCTAGTTTTTCCTTCATCTATTTCCACCGCTCCGTAACAAAATAAACCGCATCCTTAAACTCACTTCTCATTTGCATCCCCGTCCAGTGCGGGTACCAAATCACAAAAGCAGCGACACTGAGCAATACCACCCCAACCCAAAGATTTTTCAACTCTTTATGTTTGATCATCAACCAACTGAGTAAAATCGTCATCAGTGGCACCGCTGGCGCATAGTGGTAGAAAAACATTATTCGGGGAGAAAATTGCCAGGGCAACCACACCGCAAAGTAGCTGGCAAACAGCAAAGCAATCGGTTGCAGTGCAACGGTTTGCACTGCTTGCGCAAGCCGCACGGCTGTGATTGATTGTTGGTTCAGTTTATCCAACAGTTGCTGGACAAGACCAAACCCAGCAACGAGTACTGCCAAAGCACCCGCCCAAAAGACCACCGGGTTGCCAAATGCATACACATCACCACGCTGACCCTCACCATATTCTACGTGATACCACACGGGACGTAGGTCGGTCACCCACTGCCACGGACGTGATTGATATGGATGTTCGGCCTTGAGCCCAGTCTGGTACCAATAGATCTGTTTGTGCAGATCATAGAAGTGTTGCATGTCCTTGCCCTGCGCAAACATCTGTCCATAGCTTGCCACATAGACAACCAGCGGCAGAAGAACTAAACATAGCACGCGGCTGCCGAGCCAACTCAGCCAGTAGCCAGAGTTTTTCCACTCAGCGCCTCGCCCAATGCTGAGGACCTCAAAAACCAGTACCACTACTAGTGCGAACAATCCAGACCATTTTGTCGCCATGGCGATTCCAGCCAACAGCCCGGTGAGCAAGATGCTTTCGGTAGAAACTTGATTTGTTTGGCCAGTACGATTTGAATGCAGTAGTGGATGTGAGCGTGCGTACCAAGTCAGTGTGAGCAAAATAGCAAACGTAACATGAATGTCATTCATGGCGATGCGAGACTGCACCAGCAGCAAACCATCGCTAGCAGCTAACAGCGCTGCCAGCAGTGCTACCCGTTCGTCACCGGTCACGGTTCTGGCTAGCTGTGCCGTCATCAAAATCACAAGCACACCAAACACCACGGAACTGAATCGCCAACCCAGCGCATTTTCGCCAAAGATGCGCATGCTCAGCGCTTGCGTGTATTTAGCAAGTGGAGGGTGCAACCAATCCACGGCGGTGTTAGGTTCAACCGGCTGGTTCCACCATTCGTAGGCGCGTGGATCATCGCGCGCAATTAATTTAGCAGTCACTGCATGATAGACTTCGTCAAACATGTACCCCTGTGGATTGGTCAGATTCCACATACGGGTGACGAAGCTGAACGTCAAGATAACAATCAGCAGAGTGCTGTAGTAGCGCGAAGACCACTGAGAGAGTTGCTGCAACATACTTTTTTCAACTGAGCACGTACAGCACAAACATTACCACAACCCCGAATGAAAAAACAGTGAACAACAGCGGTTTGTCGCTCAGTAGCACGCGCTCGGGCGATTCACCCTGATTGCTTTCGTAGACTAGTTGTAAATAACGCATCACGCCCACAATCACAAACGGCGTAGTGAGCATGAGCAGTTTTTGTGAATGCAGCGCTTTAGGGAGAATGGTATAGAATGTCTCGACTTTCAAGTCCGGTTTGCTGACTTCATTTTGAAACGCGAACAGGGCATACGTGAGCCAAGTTGAGTTGGCAAACATACCGGTATACTGATCAAGCAAACGTTGGCTGTAGCGTTTGAGACTGGCGCGGGTTGATCCAAGTTCTGAGTCATCTCTGCCCTTCAACAGTGTGCGCTCGCTTTGTCTTTTTCCGACGGCCAGAAATAGTGATGCAGAAAGCACGGTCAGCAAAAACCACACGCTCATGTGCAAGTTAACGACAACCGCACCGGCATAGATGCGAATCAGAAATCCAGTGGCGATGGCAGATACATCGAGAATTGGTACATGCTTGAGCTTGGTAGAGTACAGCACTTGTAGTGCAATGTATGCAACTGCAAGTAGTTTGAAGAATAGGGACAATGGAATCGACAGCACTAAGGCAGCAATGATCAGTCCAACGGCAACAGCTTTGGCGACCGGCAGCGGCAACTCGCCGGAGGGAATTGGACGTTTTCTTTTGAATGGGTGTTTTTTATCTGCTTCCGCATCTACAATGTCGTTAAGGAAATAGATGCCAGAAGTGAGCAGTGAAAACACAAAAAACGCGTAGGTGACAATGACCGCATATGGGTATCCGTCTACTGGATCATAAAAGAAGAAGCCAGAGAAAATGAGTGCTGCAAATACTGCGCCATTTTTTAACCATTGACGGGGGCGGGCTGTCTTCACGATTGCGATGAACAACTGCCGGAAGTTTTTCATGACCGTGCTTTCTGTGTCTGTCGCAGCGATTTATACTTCGCATACGTCAGTACACCAAATACTAGCACCAAAACAAGAATTATTGTAAGCAATTTTTGTTGTGTGTTCAAATACAGTGATAGTAAGCCAAGCACTAAGCTGCATGCCCAATAAAAGACTGCTACTTGTGGCATGCTCCAGTTGAAGACATCCAGCAACTTATGGTGCATGTGTCCTCGGTCTCCCCAGAAAGGTGATTTACCCGCACGGATTCGGCGAGCAATAGTGAAGAGCGCATCTGCGGTGGGTACACCCAGCACCATCAGCGTGGTAGCAACTTTTGCACCCGACAAAATAGCCAAAATTGCCACAAAGTATCCGGCTAGCGAACCAGCACCGTAGCCGGGCATGATTTTTTGTGGGTACCAGTTCCAAATCAGCAATCCGGCGTAAGCGCCACTGGCTGCAAATGCAAGCTGGGCAACGTTGAATTGAGTTGGGTCATCAACAAATCGTGTTGAAAGCAAACCGATAAAAATCAACGCTACACTCACAAATCCCGGCATCTGTCCTGGAACGCCCTTGGACCAATTGACAATATTCATGTTCCAGACGATAAAAAACACTGCAAACAGATCGGCCAGTACCCAAATCGCGCGTGTTTCGCCCAGAAAATTGAACACGAGCTGCGGTTGATCTAAGTGAATAACACCAGGACCAAATGGATTACTGACGTATGCGATGCCAATACCGGATCCTACCACTAGCAGCGCAGCCGCGAATCCTACTCCCAAACGGATCAATGGATGGATGTCGAACACATCATCAAAAAATCCGACGATGGCGAGTAGTAGTGCGCCCAGCATGATTGCCAACAAATAGGAATCCCAGTGCAAAAAGAGCAGTGCAGTTGCAATAATTGCTCCTGCCACTACTAATCCCCCACCTCGTGGTACCGCTACGGCGTGTGTTTTTTTGGCGTGTGGCGCAGCCACTGGATCGTCAACCCACTGTTGTGAGCGATACCATTTGATGATGATTGGTGAGAGTAGGCTGGCAATGAGAAAGCTACAAATGAATATGGCCATATTAGAGCGTGATGTATGCTACCCGCAATAGTGCTATCAGCAGTAAGATTTGCAGCGAGACGGTAAACAGCGCGAATACTTTACCCAATGTGGAGCTGAGCGCTGAGATTGAACGAACCACCCACAGATGTACCAAATTTTGTACGAGCGAGAGTGTTGGAATCGTAAAGATCCAAATTTTTGGAACCAACTGTTGGCTTGGTCGAGCGAGGGTAAACAGCAGTGGAATGCTTGGTTGCCCCACTAAGTAATAAAAGATGCTGACACCGATGCAGATGGCCGTGCACACGAGTGCAGCAACCATGAACGGTCTGGTTTGTATGGGCAAGTCTTTTGTCAGTGGATCAATAAACTGTGTGGCTTGATTACTCGTTTGCATATTTTTTCCAAACATCGTAGTGATCGAATGTGCGGTATAGACGATATTGTGTGTGCAAAAATTGTTTGAGTCCCGGCAGCTCTCCCTGTTCATCGTGCATCATGACTATGAACGGCGGCGCGGATTGTTTGAGATCTTGCAGTGTTTCTGCATACGCTTTGAAATCATGGATGTGAAATGAAACGGTGAATCTTCCAGTGGGGATGGTGTCAGAGAGCGCGTACAACATTGGGTTGGTGCCCCAAATGAACAGTTGTCCATTGCCCTGTTGGCGAATGAGTTTGGCTGCGGCATAGTTATCGTCCATCAGCGGGTTAAACCACTGATTGTATTGGGCAACGGTTTGTTTGCCACTCATGTATCGCCACCAATTTTGGTAGTAAGAAAGGGTTGGATACGGATGTACATCAAGTAAAAAAATAATGCTGATCAGTGCTGCTGCAGCTGGCAGCATGGCACCCAGAACCAACAAACGCGAACGCGCGCTGGTGAGAAAACTCTCCAGTACACTGCCTAGTAGCAACGCCAGTGGGGGAGCAACTTGCAAGAAATAGTGTGGATATGGGCGGTTGGAGAGCAAACTGGCAAACAGGGCAAACCAAAACCATATCAGTGAAAAACTAAGGTACTTTGGCATCTGTCGGTATGTCCCCCAGATGCTCAACAGAACTACCCCGAGGATAGCAGTTTTGCCAGGCAAACTGAATAGCAAGCCAAAGACCGGATGTGGGAAACTTGGCTGCCAGGTACCTGCGTACCGGAAGTTGTACAACAATCCGAAATCCAAGTATGACTGCCCAACGCCACGCAGCACAAAGAACAACACTGAAATGGCTATGGGAATCAGTGCCCCGAGCAGCAGCACAAACACAAATCGGCTGCTTGAACCAAGTCGTTTGCCTAGGTCAGTAAAAATCGTTACAGGCGAAGGGAACTGTACGAACAGTAGTGCACACATCAGTGCGGCGAAATCTAAAAGCGCAGGCACTTTAGTAAGGATGCCCAGTCCCATTGCGCTGCCTGCCCCCAATAATGCTAGTGCGTCTTTTTTGGTCAGGTTTTTTTGCGCAGTTTTCCAGAAAGCGGTTGATTGAGCAAGTGCAACGCCAACCAACACAAATCCCGCCACGAACAACTCGCCGTTGGGAATAGTGCCTTCAAAACTGGGAAGTGAAATTGCAGCGATCCAAAACAAAACTGCTAACAATCTACTCCACTGTTGCGTAAACAATCGATTTGTAATGCGGATAAACACGGCAGTAGCAGCCACCAACCATCCAAGGATTAGGAGTCTGAATGAAAGCTGAGAACCCACTTGGGCAAACAGATAAATCAATGGTGTTTTGTGGTCTATGATTTCGGCATACAAGATTTTTCCCCGATTGAGCGCTTCGCCTAAAACCAGATAGATGCCTTCATCACCGTACCAATACGGTTCAAAGAATGTGGGAATACGTAGGAGCACAACGAGTGCCAGCAGAATGATCGGTAGACGAAACTGTTCCAACCACAAATCAAGTTTGACAACTCTGTGCCAGAGTGAGCGCATATACCTATTCTAGTACACCTTCGTGTGACTGACTACACCTTCTCGGTAACTCGGTATTCCAGGTATTTACCGAGCATCAGGCGAGTATGCGCATCGATTCCCGGAAGCGCTGAGAAAAAGAAACCGATAATGGGAAAAAGCAAAAACTCCAGTGGTTGCAGAATATATGAAAGCGGATTACGCCGGTTGGGGCGCGGCGGTCGATTGATGGCATCGATGATGAAAATAACCACCATGGCAACCAAGGAAAATGTCAGCAACGTTGAGGTAACCTGCGGCAGTGTCTTGCCCAAAATTGTACGGTTAAAGTTTTCGTTGAGGAGTGGAGGTAAAAAGGCGGCAATGGTGATTGCAAACCAGTTCACCGGCCAGAGGAAATGGTCTTCGATTGTTTTCAGGACACGAATGGTTTTGTCAAAAAACGGTGCTTCCTTGGCCATCAAATACCCTTTAATAATGTAAGCGTCATCGCTGACACCCCATGCCCAGCGCTTGAGCTGTTCATATTGGTTGACCATGGTTCCCCACCAGGTGCTTGACTCGGCAGCATCAGCATAAATAGGCAAAAAGATCGGATGAACCTCAAAATCGCCTTTCTTGGCGAAGTACGATTTGAAAAATAGGCGGTAGTCTTCGGGAATCACGTCAGTATCCCAGTAACCAATTTCGTGAACGTGTTTAAGGGTGGTAGTGTACGTGGAAAAGTTAATCAGGCGGTCTCGGCGCATCAGCACGTGCATTTGGATAACGGAAAACATGGCGGCAAGTACCCGCACTGGGGCAGGCACGCGCCAAATGTTGTTGTAAAACACGATAGAACCCTGCCAAATGACGTTGTAGGGTTTCTCACAGGATAAGAAATCTTGGGTGACGGCTGCAAAGTAGTGTTTGTGGAACAGCGCGTCCGCGTCTTCGCTGCTGATAGTGATCGACTCAATCGGCAAACCTTGTTCATCAACCATGTGTTTTTTAGCAACTTTTGCTCCCCAGGCGGTGTTGGAAGATTTACCTTTAACCTCACCCTTGATGTCTGGATGGAGCGTGGTCCAGAGATTGCCGAAGACATTGCCAAACTCTTTTTTAAGCTGCTTAGCTTTTTCTAGAGCTGCTGTGCCCTCTCGTTCTTCAAAAGACAACATAATATGGAGATTCTTGCGGGGGAATGATTGCTCTGCCAGTGAGGTCAATGTTCGCTGCAGGGTGCCAAGCGGCTCCTGGTAGGTAGGTATGACAACGCAGTGGTGCACCTGATTCCACTTGCCGGCATACGTTTGTGTAATTTCAGCCAACCAGTCGTAGCGCATGGCAGCTTGAATTTTTAGATGTGCCATGATTGCAAGGACGGACATTGTGACGGAGCGGTATAGCCAATAGACGGCAAAAATGATCACATAGTAGGCTACTAGATCGGGTACGATCAACGATCCCCAAAATGGGAATAAGATCAGCGACCAAGAGACTGCCCCGGGCAGTATTTCCAGTGCACGTTGAGACTTGACGGGGTAGCGGCGCAGGTAGTAGCGAATGGTATCTCCAACTGACATCAGGCTCATTCTAGTGTCCTCGGTTGTGGTTGTGAAGTCGCAGCCGCAAACTGGGGAAATACCTGGAGGGAGTTTTCAATTATCTGTTCCGGCGAGAGTGCGAGTTGGGTGCTGACATACTCGGCAGTGTCTGCAATCATCCATGGCTCGCATGGTTTTCCCCGATGGGATTGGGGGGCGAGGAACGGAGCATCGGTTTCTAGCAGCACTCTGTTTTTTGGTACCGACTGCACTATGTCTCGAATTGCTTGGGCGGAGGGGTAGGTCACGTTGCCCGCAACACCGATGTAGGCACCGAGCGCAATTGCTTCTGCAATGTATGGCAGTGGCCCTGAAACACAGTGCAAAATAAATGGCTTGGCGAATGATGCTTTAGTTTTGAGTAGTTCCAGTATGTCGTCGTAGGCGGCAGTTCGGTTTGCGCCATCACGCACGTGTAAAATTAGGGGAAGTTCGAACTCCGCTGCCAGAGAGAGTTGTAGCGCGCAGACTGCTTTTTGATGGGTAATGCACGCGTTGGCTTGTTCTGGGTCGCTGGATAACCGGAAGTAATCGAGGCCAACTTCGCCGATGGCGGCAACGGGGTTGGTGGAACAGAGCGCTCGAATTGTTTGTTCGATCGTTTGCAGAGTTGCAGCAGTGTACTCAGGTGTGATGGGCTGGGTGTCTGGTAGGTCATCAGTTGGGTGGAAACCAACGGCAGCAATCAGGCGATGATCGGTTTTCGCAATTTCAATTGCTTGTTCGTTTGTTTGAGCGTTGACTCCGACCACGATGCTCCCAACTACACCATGATCGCGAGCACTGTCCCAGTGCTGTTGCCACGCTGTCGGTTGCTCGTCACTCCACAACGGAGAGATATTGTAGTGGCAGTGTGTATCAATAATCATGCAATCCTAGGGAATAGTGGGCTGATAGGTTCGTGTGCAGCTGAGCGGAAGTGATTGAGGACCGCTGTGGTGGTTTCCGGCATGACAGGCGTTATGTGGTGGGTGAGTGCGATCAACTGCCGGAGTGCTTCCCGCAGAATGTCTGAACGCTCGCTGCCTGATTTTTTCCATGGGGTGGTTTCGCTCAGATAGCCATCCAGTTTGGACAAGTTGGTTTTCCAGGAGTTAATACCGTCAATGATGTTGTAATGGTAAAAGTAATTATCAGCATGTTGTGCTTGCTGCACGATGGTAGCTGCAGTGCCTGGCTCAATGTCGCTAGTAGCCCACAGCTTGGCGATGCGTGAGCACAAGTTGCCATAGCCGTTGGAAAGATCTGCGGTGTAGCTGGTGGCAAACTTTTCCCAACTCACATCCATATCTGTGCCGATCGGCCCCAGTTGCATGAGTAAGTATCGGGTGGCTTCAGTGCCGAACTTGTTCACGAGCTCTCCCGGTGCAATGACATTGCCGAGTGATTTGCTCATTTTTTGGCCGTCAACACTGATAAATCCATTGATTAAAATTGTTTTACTGGGACTCACTCCGGCAGATAACAACATAGCTTGCCACATAGCAGCTTGCTGGCGCAAGTTGTCTTTGCCCGCAATTTGTACCACTGGCCAAAACTTGTCAAACTGCGCCATATCGCTTGGCCAGCCGATGGTTGAGATGTAGTTGATGAGCGCGTCGAACCACACGTACATAACATGCTGCTCATCGCCGGGAACTGGAATGCCCCAGGGCATTTTGTCTCTCAAGCGCGAGATGCTGAAGTCTTGCAGACCAGCTTGTACAAACGCGGAAATTTCTTTTTGCTTGCCCTCAGGCAAGACGAACTGTGGGTTTTTTTGATATAGCTCCAGCAACTTTGTCTGATACTTGGAGAACCGGAAGAAGTAGTTTTCTTCTTCGCGTACTTCCAGCTCTTTGTTGGGGTGCAGCGGGCAGCGGCCATCGATCAATTCGGATGATTGTTTTTCCAACTCGCAGCCAATGCAGTACTGGATTTTGTAGAGTTGCTTGTAAATGTCACCAGCTTGTTCGCAGCGGCGCCAAAACTCCTGGGCAGCAGTGATGTGGTTAGCGTCCGTGGTACGGATAAAGTTGGTGTAACTTAGGTTAAGCAGCGCTTTGAGCACAGCAAACTTGGCAGCGTACTCGTCACAGTATGCTTGGGGAGTTTTGCCGGCTTCTAGAGCATTTTGATAGATTTTTTGGCCGTGCTCGTCAGTGCCGGTGTTGAAGACCACCTGCTCGCCCGCAACCGAGTGGGCGCGGCAGATGACATCCGCGGCAATGATCTCCATGGCGAAGCCAATGTGGGGTTCAGCGTTGACGTAGGGGAGGGTGGTGGTGAGGTAGAAGGTGGAGGGCATGCTGTTGATAGTCCTGGACGGTAGTATATCTGATGGATCTTACTTGAACAATGTGACGCT
>CAZBMX010000027.1:0-9556 GCA_964493195.1 uncultured Pseudomonadales bacterium | reverse complement strand
CAGTGATTCTTGCCGGTGCAAGTGTGAACTTCTTGTTTGGGGTAGTTGCTTTCTCGATCGTGTTTACGCGGATGGGAATTCCAGTGCCTATCGAGGCGGCTAGAATTGGGTCCGTGGCACCAGATTCCCCTGCCGCGCAGGCTGGTTTGCCTACCGGCGTGGAAGTGATTGCGCTGCAACCACCTGAGGCTGAGCGGATCGCTATTTCAACCAGTGCAGAGCTGATAGCCGCAATCCAAGCAAACCGCGGTAAAACAGTTACCCTCACCACCACCGGTCCCTGTCAGGACACCACTTGTGCAGAATCAGCACAGGAATTTGTAGTGTACTTGCGGACTGTGGAGGAAACACCTGCCAATCAGGGATCACTCGGAGTTGCTTTTGAATCCATGATCTTTCGCACGTATCCATGGTGGCAGATGCCGTTTAGGGGTATCTGGTATGGATTAGATCAGGCGGTATATTTAGGTACAGAGATTGTGCGAGCGCTGGGCAGTCTTGGAGGAAATATTGTTTCCACGGGTAGCGTACCCGAGGAGTTGGCGGGACCCGTTGGAATTGTGCATCAGGCGCAGAACAGCGGGGTATTTTCGGAAGGACCGCTTGCGTTGCTTTCGTTTGCCGGCATGTTATCGGTCAATCTTGCGATTATGAATGTCTTGCCAATTCCACCACTTGATGGTGGTAGGGCAGTTATGATATTACTTGCACCCCTACTCTCTCGCCGCAGGCGTCTGGCAATTGAGTACTATGCAAATTACGGCGGGTATGTGCTATTGTTGGGTTTAATCATTTTTATCACGTTCCGCGATATCACTCGGGTGATATTTGGGTAAAGTTATAGAATGTATGAAGCAGAAAAAGACTAAAGCTGAAAAGCGAAAAACAGCAGCTCGTTGGCATGAAGGGGCGTTTGTACTGCAGGAAGCAGATGCGCAGGTAGCATCTGCCACTACTACAACGACACGCAGGTCATCTGATTCTGTTATTTTTGACCAAAATCGGGTACGCTTAGTGTACAAAGATATTCGAACAAGCCTCATAGCAACAATCGTAGTGTCCTGTTTACTGGCAGGTGCATATGCTATGATGCGTTTTTGATTCGTCATAAAGGAGCAGCGCTGCCTATGCAAAAAAAAGGATTACTTTTCATCTTGGCACTGTACTTAGTTTCCACAGTTGCTTCCTACGGGGTGTTTTCACAAATGAATTCTGGCAGCAGTTCTTCAATTGGTGGTGGGACAGATGAGACCGAAGAAGTTGGCGAAGGCGAGACACTGCTTTCTGCCCTGCTTGAGATTGACCCGAGTGAACCCAAGGATCAACCTTGTCCACTCAATGGGCAACTTTACACGCAAACCGAGCGAACTGCTTGGGAGAAACGACGTCCGCTCGCGGTGATGATCGAGAACTCACCTGATGCCAGACCTCAATCCGGAATGGGTCGAGCCGATGTTGTTTTTGAGGCAGTGGCCGAAGGCGGAGTCACTAGATTTATGGGGTTGTTTTATTGTGATGTGCAGCGCTACGACACAGTGCTCGCTCCTGTTCGTTCTGCCCGAACATACTTTATTGACTGGGCTTCAGGATTCAACTATCCGTTGTATGTGCATGTTGGTGGTGCCAACATTCCAGGCCCTGCAGATGCACTCGGTCAAATCAATCAATACGGTTGGGCACTTCAGAATGACATGAATCAATTCTCGATTGGGTATCCCACTTTTGTTCGCAATGGCAATCGTTTGGCGGGCAAACAAGTCGCAACCGAGCACACTATGGAAACAAGTTCTGAACGCCTCTGGAAAGTGGCGAACAGTCGTGGTTGGACAAACATGTCTCCCGATCGCAGAGTTGGTAAGAAGGTCGTCGAAGGCACAGATTGGAAAGATGGCTACACTCCCTGGGAATTTATTGATGGTGTGGGGGCGAGTGGCGCTGTGACCCCTATTAGTTTTGAGTTCTGGGATGGCTTTGCCCAGTATGCCGTGACTTGGAATTATGATGCAGCTACAAACAGCTACAAGCGGGTCATGGCTGGTGAGCCGCACATCGATTTGAATGATGACAAACAAATTGAAGTTTCAAATGCGGTGGTTGTGTTTACCACAGAAAAAGGCCCAATCGATGAAGCAAAACACATGCTGTACGCAACGACTGGTACGGGCAAAGCATTGGTCTTTCAGAACGGACAGACAATCGATGCGCGCTGGTCCAAGAAGGACAGAGAGGATGAACTGACCTTTACCGATGCCAAAGGAAAAGACCTCAGTTTCGTTCGCGGCCCAATCTGGATTTCGGTTGTGGATACTGCTACAAAGGTGACCTATTAGTATGACAACGCTGCAAGACTTCATGATCTCCCGGGTTCGGGTAAAGATGGTTAAGTTGTTTTTTGCGAATCCGGAAGGATTGTATTTTGTCCGAGAAATCACCAGAGAAATCAAAGAGGAGATCAACGCAGTCCGTCGTGAACTCGACCGAATGTTGTCCGTGGGTATGCTCAAGAGTGAGCAGCGTGGCAATAGGTTGTATTACTCAGTCAACACGCGGTACCTCTACTTCCAAGAGTTGCAGCAGATGGTGGTGAAAAGCACTGGTCTTGGACGGAAGCTGCGAAAAAACTTACGCAAGTTAGGTGCTGTTTCCTTCGTCATGTTCTCTGGCCGTTTTGTTCGTCGCCTCAACCCCAGACAAGGCGAAGTAGATATTTTAGTCATTGGTGATGTAGTCCTGCCCGAACTCTCATTGCTCATCAAGGAGGAGGAACAGGTCTTGAAACGGGAAATCAACTACGCCGTCTTTTCAGACGAAGAGTTTGAGTTCCGTAAAACAAGACGTGACCCCTTTGTGATGGACGTACTGTATGGTACACGCGTAATGGTGATCGGCAGCGAAGATGAGTTTGTCGAACGCAAGGTGCCGGGATTATAATCGCGCCACACGGCAAACTATGAAAACACAACGCAAACATTGGTGGCGATTTTTCTGGATCATGCTCTCCGCAGTAATTGCTGGTGCATTGGCGCTACCACCCCAGTTACCTATCAATCTCAGCGCATTTGGACGAACCTTAGAGACAACAATTGGCACGCCCAAGATAAACTTCACCTTGTTCGGTCGGCAGTATCAAAAAGAGTTTGTCATTCGACAGGGTTTGGATATTCAGGGAGGTATGCAAGTTGTGTTGCAGGCAGACGTGGCAGCATTACCGCAGACTGATCGTTTGACTGCTCTCGAGTCAGCACGGGAAGTAATTTTGCGTCGGGTGGATCTCTTCGGTATTGCTGAACCGGTTGTCCAGACGTCGATTGCCAATGATCAGTATCGTTTGCTGGTTGAGTTGCCTGGACTCAATGATCCGGAACAAGCGTTGCAGTTGGTGGGCCAGACTGCGCAATTGGAGTTTGCGCTGCTTCTCGGGGCCGACGAGGCATCCGAAAGTGCAGGACTGCAGATAGTCCCAACTGGCCTGACTGGTAGCCAGCTCAAGCGTTCGAATGTACAGTTTGATCAAACGACAGGCGAGCCTGTGGTTGCACTTGAGTTTAATGACGAAGGCAGAAAGCAATTTGCTGACATCACTACAGAAAATACGGGCGAGATGTTGGCCATTCTGCTTGATCAAAGTTTGGTGATGGCTCCGCGCATCAACACACCCATTATTGATGGTCAGGCAATCATTACCGGTGGGTTCTCTGTAGATCAGGCTAAGCAGTTGAGTATTCAACTCAATGCAGGCGCACTCCCCGTGCCTATTGAAGTTTTAGAACAGCGGACGATTGGTCCTTCGCTGGGAATGGAGTCGGTTCGGGCAAGTGTGGAGGCTGGTCTAGTAGGTATTGTACTGGTTATGATTTTCATGATTCTCATCTACCGAGTGAACGGTGTTTTGGCGAGTTTGGCTCTGATATTGTATGCACTGTACACCGTGGCTTTGTATAAGGTGCTTGGCATCACGCTGACCGTCCCAGGGATTGCGGGCTTGCTACTGTCAATCGGTATGGCTGTTGATGCTAATATTTTGATTTTCGAGCGCATGAAAGAGGAGTTACGATTGAACAAGCCATTTTCAATTGCACTCGAGATGGGTTTTGGTCGTGCGTGGGACAGCATTAAAGATGCAAACTTAGTCACAATTGCCACAGCGCTGGTGCTGATCAATCCCCTCAACTTCCCCTTTCTCAACAGCGGGGGTATGGTGCGGGGCTTTGGCATAACGTTATTGATTGGTGTTAGTCTATCTTTGTTCACTGGGGTAGTGGTCACCCGAACGCTCATGCGTCTGTTTTTGAAGGGAGACAACTAGTATGCAACTGATGCGATTCAAATGGGTGTACCTATCAATTTCGGGTTTGGTGTTAACGTTTGCTTTGGTGGGGATGCTCCTACACGGTCTGAGACTGTCAATTGATTTTGTGGGCGGCTCGATCATTGAACTGCGCCTGCCAGAAAATGCCGCCATTCCAGATAAGAGTACCGTACAAACGGCTGTTGCAGAGCAGTGGCAAGTTGCAACGGTGCAACAATCGGGCGAGCGAGCGGTACTAGTCAAGGGTGACGCATTGTCTCAGGAGCAGCAGGTACAGGTACTGCAAAAAATCACAGAGAGCTTAGGTGGAGGTGAGTTGTTACGGGCAGAATCGGTGGGTGCAGTAATCAGCCGCGAGTTATTGGTAAAAACAATCTCAGCGCTTGCAATTGTGACCGTGTTTATCTTGTTTTATATTTGGCGACAGTTTTCAGAGCTGCGGTTTGGAGTAGCTGCTGTTTTGGCAATGCTGCATGACAGCATTGTGTTGTTGGGAGCTTTTAGCTGGTTGGGCTACTTTCTGGAGGTTGAAGTTGATGTGTTGTTTGTAACAGCACTCCTGACCACGCTCTCATTTTCCGTGCACGATACGATTGTGGTATTTGATCGGATCAGGGAGTTACGAAGAAAGTATGCATCCTATCCTTTCCAAGCAGTAGTCAATGCTGCTGTCACAGAAACGCTGGGCCGCTCGATCAATAACTCGATCACCATCATATTGATGTTGGCAGCACTCTCATTGCTGGGAGGTGAAACCGTGCGATGGTTTGCGGTGGCTCTGTTGATTGGTGCAATCACCGGAACGTACTCATCAACATTTACCGCTGTGCCAATGGTGATGGTATGGGAGGATATTCGCAGCAGAGTTTCTTTTTCAAGAATCTCACAGTTTCTGCGCAAGCGTTAGCAGGGTTTGCCGGTCATTTTTTTCAGGGTTTTCCATTACTATTTCGAACAGTTGTTTTAGCACAGCGCCGAGTTGTGGCCCCGGTTTCATGCCAAGCTCGTCGATCAAGTCATTGCCATTAATTGCCATATCGGTGATGCTGAACGGTTGATGCAGTTGTTCAACCATTCGCTGTTTCATTTCTTCCAAGCGCCAGCTGGTTTTGCGCGCGCCGCTACCCAATCGATCACCTTCTCGTACGTCAAGAATGTCATCGATATGCTCCAGACCAACTTTGCGCATAAAACGGCGAATGGCAGCATCGGTGTTGTGTGGTTGGTAATGGAACATATGATGGCGAACTAAAATGAAGACTCTATCAGAATCCCTTCGTGAGAGTCGGAGTCGGTAACAAATTTGTTTTGCGATACGGGAACCAACGATTTCGTGGTTGTAAAATGTAGGCTGTCCATCGAGGATGCGGAACGTATCAGGCTTGCCGATATCATGAATGAGGGTCGCCAGCCGTACAATTGGATCAGAAGAGGGACAAGCTTCTAAGGCATCGAGACTGTGTGTCCAAACGTCGGTGGTATGGTGACCACCCTGTTGCACGCCTTTGCCCAACAGGAGTTCGGGTAGAATGTACTCCAACAGTCTGGCTTGGTCGAGCAGTTCGATGGCGCGCTTTGGTTGGCTACTGCCAAGCATTTTCAAAAACTCATCACGGATTCGCTCGCCGCTGACATGGGCAATGAGCGAAGCCTGTTGGGTGATTGCTTCCCAGGTAGTGGGTTCAATAGACATGTCCAGCTGAACACTGAAGCGAATCGCACGCAGCAGTCGCAGTGCATCTTCTTCGAAGCGTTTATGGGGATTGCCCACTGTGCGTAGAATTCCTGCAGCCAAGTCAGGCAGACCATGCTCTGTGTCGTATAAAAAGACATCTTGTTCGATGTGGAGTGGGTAGAGTAATGGCAACTGCTGGTCTTTGGTTTGAGCGAAAACTTTTTGTAGATACTCCTGGCTGACGCGAAGCGCAATGGCATTGATGGTGAAGTCGCGCCGCTGTAGGTCTTCTTCGATAGTTGTGCCCCAGGTCATTGATGTCGGAGAGCGATGATTGTCATACAACTCTTTGCTGCGATAGGTAGTGATTTCGTACTTTTCGTGCTGAATATGCTGCTGTTCAGATTCGGGGGGTAGGTCCAGTGAGCTATGCAACTTTGTGGCGGAAGCGAGGTCAATAAGACGTGCGAGCCGTGTTTGTGGCGCATCAGTCAGCGGTGTAATTTTCCAGGGGAAATTTGGTTGTTCAGACAGTTGTTCTGTGGTGATCGTGACGGTGCCAAACGTATTTTCATAGAAGCTTTCGGGAAACAGCTGTTGAATGTCTTCCGGCTTGGCGTTGGTAGCAAAGTCATAATCCATAGTCGGCAAGGATTCTCTCTGGTCTTCTGCCGTAAGCGCATACCGCAGTGTGTCACGAACAGCGCCGCCCACAATGTATGCCTCGAAACCAGCAGCTTGGAGTTTGTACACGATGAAGAGAGCTTCGGTGCGGAGGGGTAAAATTGTGCCTGCGTGCATAGAATTTACTCAGGTAAGTGTACCATATTCATTCGGGAATTGTGTTGCAATGGCAAATGGATTACAGTACAGCTCAGGTTGAGCAAAAGGACAGTATGGCACCCCAACACGCACAAAAGTTTGGCAGTATTATTTTTCTGCTGCTTGGGGGAGTTTTTGCGGTAGTTGGCACTTTGTTCATGTACCAGTCAGTACAGTTAGCTGTCAAAGGTATCAAAACTACTGGCGAAGTACTCGAGGTCGTTCGCTCTACGGATAGTGATGGGGATACGACGTATAAGCCAGTGGTGCGCTTTCAAACCGAATCCGGGCAGACCGTAACGTTTGCCAGCAAAGTATCGTCGAGTTCGTTCAACTACTCAGTGGGAGACACAGTCAATGTGGTGTATCCTGCTGCTGATCCAGATTCGGCCGCGATTGATTCTGCTTTTACTGTGTGGGTGTTTCCCGGAATTTTTATGGCATTTGGATATGGTTTTGTGGGAGTTGGCGGGTATATGTTGTATCGCGATCGTGCCCGCAAGGCTCTGATTGAGCGGCTAAAAGTTTCCGGGCAGCGAATTGATGCGCACGTGACAGAGGTTGGGCAAAACACGAGTTACAAAGTGAACGGCCGCAGCCCATTTTGCATTTTTGCACAAGCTGAGATCAATGGCGGCATTGAAATTTTTAAGAGTGACAACCTGTGGTTCAACCCCGAGCAGTTTGTCAAAGTTGGGCAGACTGTGCAGGTGTTGTATGATCCGGCTAGCCCTAAAGACTACTACCTGGATACTTCTTTTTTGCCGAAGTTGAATGGGTGAGCATGAAACACATGAACAAACATAAAAAAAGTTTTGAGGCAGCATTTGTATTTGTTTTAAGTGGTAGCAGCGTATAGAGTCTATGTTAGAGCTGAATTGTAGCTGCAAAAGTTGCTACTGAAAGTCTGACCATGAATTGGAATGTAGTATCGAACGTTGTACCTGAAACAGCAGAAAAGCTTGTTGGACTTATTTTAGATCAGCGAGGTATCGGAGATGTTGACTCATTTTTGCATCCAGCCAGCCCACTCGATCTCACCCCAAAAGCCGTCGGCATCTCCGAAAAACCTCTGGCCAAAGCCATCAAACTAATCAAAAAAATCGGTGCAGCAGGTGGTGACATTTGCATAGTCGGCGACTACGACGCGGATGGCATCTGCGCTACTGCCATAGCCTGGTCAGTGATGCACGGGATGGGATACAAAGTTCGACCGTTCATTCCCAGTCGTGAGAAACATGGATATGGTCTAAACAGTAAAGTATTGGCAGATGTTCTTGCTGACGGCAAGCCAGATCTAATTATCACTGTAGATAATGGCATTGTTGCGCACGCACCAGTAGCTGAAGCAAAAGCACTGGGCATTAAAGTAATTGTAACTGATCATCATCAACCAGAGAATTCTCTGCCAGAGGCAGATGCGATCGTGCATACTACTAAGCTTTGCGGTGCAACCGTGTCATGGATGTTGATGCAGGCACTTGCGTCAGAATTGGTTGCTGAGCAGCTAGACCTAGCGGGTATTGCCACGATTGCCGATCAGGTTCCGTTGGTTGGTGCTAACCGACAGTTTGCGGTACATGGGGTAGCAGCATTGCGCACAGCAAAGCGGGTGGGCTTGCAGGCATTGTTTCAGCAGATGGGGAGCAATCAGGCTGAAGCCGATACTCACACTGTTGGGTATGGAATAGCACCACGTATCAATGCTATGGGCAGATTGGCGCACGGGATGGATGCGTTACGGCTGCTGTGTACCCGGAATGCCCGCCGGGCAGCTGAGTTGGCACAGGTCTTAGGGGATACGAACACCAGCAGGCAAGCACTGACTGAAGAGTTGCTAGAACATGCTCGTCAGCAGGTTGCCTCCCAGGTTGAGCAACGGATACTCGTAGTGCATTCAAGTGAATATCATGAGGGAGTGCTGGGTTTGTTAGCAGGCAAACTAACTGAAGAGTTTGGCAAACCAACTGTTGCCATCAAGGTGGGTCAGGTGATGAGTAAGGGCTCAGCTCGCAGCATTTTAGGAGTGAATGTGGTAGAACTGTTGCGCCTTGTTCGTGAGGATTTGCTGGAGGTGGGCGGACACCCAATGGCTGCTGGCTTTGGGTTGGAATCTGTCCGAATGCAGGTGTTTACGCAAAAACTGCAGCGGGTGGCGTTGGAGTCAATTACCGTTGCTCAGCTAGAGCCAAGATTAGATATTGTGTGTGAGTTGCCGCATTCATTGCTGACATTGGAAACGGCAGCTGCTATTGAAACACTGCAACCGTTTGGACAAGGCAATCCCGAGCCGGTGTTTGTGATCAAAAATCTTAGGTTGATTCATAGTAAGGTTATCGGCAAGGATGGTCGACATTTGAAGCTGCAATTTGGGACGGATGATCCGCTGCATCCGAGTATTGAGGCTGTTTGGTGGGGTGGAGCTGAGGGGTTTGCAGGGAATCTTGGCAATCGACTCTCGGTGGCCACTCGTGTTTCTGTTGATCGGTGGAAGGTTCAAGCACCGAAGTTGTCATTAGTTGTTTCTGATTACAAAGATATAGAAGAAAAGGTTCGCTGAGTTGTAATTTATCCCTAGATGAACGAAAAGCATCTCAAATAGCACTGCCGCTTCTCGAATGTACTAATACACAGATTTTGTAGTACAATACCCCTACAAACCCCACAGCTTGCTGACACCAAGCAATGTGCAAGCGATGCACAGGGTTGTGTGCAAAGTATTCATCAGATATGGAGAAAAGCACACCGGG
>CAZBMX010000026.1:4081-9659 GCA_964493195.1 uncultured Pseudomonadales bacterium | reverse complement strand
GGTTGTCCAGATACACCGCCAGTGGGAGCGCCAACTCTGTTTCAGATAAATCGTTCCGGCTCATCTGCCACACTTTTCTTCACACCAGTCAAAAACAACGCCACCAGTTACTTTATCAGCTACGGTCTAGGTGACATTTCCGAAGGCTATGGCGTTAGTTTTCCGTATTCAGACACATCTGGTGTTGTAAGTTACACAGTCAACGCATTGGATCCCACCAAAACATACACGTTCAAAGTCCGCTCCGGTAATGGGTGCGCCACCGGGCTGTGGAGCCACTGGCTGACTGTTGGGACGTCTCGCACACAGCTGGCAAACACAAGTAGTTCTGCTGGACTGTCCGTGTTAGTTGGAGTTGGGCTCCTGGTTGGTGGATATGTCATTCGAAAAATAACCAAGATTGATGCCCATGCATAAACTGTTTTCTCATTCCATGACAATTCGGCAGTTTTTACAGCTGAGCAGTGTGCTTTGTTTTGTGTTTGGGTGGGCTTTTGTGGCGATGCCCTTTATTCCGCAAGTCAAGCTTGCATCCAAAGCAACAACAATACCTCAAGTGTTGGGTGTCACAACTCCAGACGAAATTGAGGCTGTCGCACCCAAGCAACCCAACCCTCAAGAAAACCGCCTCCTCATCCCAGAAATTGGTGTAGACGCTGTAATACATGAAGGTGCCTCAGAAGATACGCTTTTGAATGGCATCTGGCGCATCCCTACCAGTAGCACGCCGGACAAAGGCAGCAATACAGTGCTAACAGCGCATCGGTTTCAGTGGCTAACTGGAGCAAACACGTTTTATCACTTGGACAAATTAAAAAATGGCGATGTTATTTCAGTTATGTGGCAGGGGCAAAAGTATTTGTACAAAGTTTCAGCAAATGTCGAAGTAACTGCTGATGATATGAGTGTGGAGGCTTCTACAGACACCGCTGCTTTAACCTTGTACACCTGCAAGTTGTGGTGGAATACCGATCAACGCATTGTCATAGTTGCCAACCAGATCTGATTCTTTACTCTCAGCTATTTTTTGCTATAATCACCTCTCACTCCAAAGACAGCGCGCTCGCTCCACCTTGGTCACAAGCCAACAAAAGCCATAAGCCACGCCGAGGAATACACAGAAATTTTTCTTTGTCTCCCCTCCTTTGTCTCTGGTGCAACACAGCGCTCAATTGTTTGCGGCCTGGCCGCGAATAAAAAAAGGAACTATATGCCAAACAAAAAAAATCAGTCACAAGTCACGCTCATCACCGAGAAAGTCGGCAAAGCGCAATCACTCGCCATCGTTGACTACTCCGGTACCAACGCAAACGACCAAGTCAAACTCCGCCGCGAAATCACCGCAGCCGGTGGTGAAATGCTGGTCGCTAAAAACACCATCATTGATCTTGCTGTTGGCAAAGGCAAGCTCACCGAGTCTCTGCAGGGCATGAACGCCGTGGTCTTCTCCTACACCGACCCCGTTGCCGCCCTCAAAGCGCTGTTTGCATTCCAAAAAGATGCCGAGAAGCTAACGATCAAACAAGGCTACATGGAGGACAAAGTGCTCTCAGCCGACGAAGTCAAAGCGCTCAGCAAACTTCCAGGCAAAAACGAGCTCATCGGCATGTTGCTCCGCACCCTGCAAGCTCCAGGTAACAACTTGGCAAGTGTGCTCAAAGCCACGCAACGCAACTTGGTATACGCATTACAGGCAATCGCCGACAAGAAATCCGCTTAACCCTAGTATAAACACGTACTGACACACAAACGTACCAAAGAAAGGACACACATGTCAGATAAAGTACAAAAACTCGTTGACCTAGTCAAAGAACTCTCCCTCATGGAGGTTTCTGAACTCGTCAAAGCCCTCGAAAGTGAGTTCGGCGTTACCGCTGCAGCTCCTATGATGATGGGTGCCATGCCAGCAGCCGGCGCAGCAGCTCCAGCTGAAGAGCAAACAGAGTTTGACGTCATCCTCAAGGATGCAGGATCCAACAAAATCGGCGCCATCAAAGCTGTCCGCACCCTGAAGCCAGAACTCGGTTTGGGTGAGGCAAAAGCCTTCGTCGAAGCAACTCCTAAGACTGTCTTAGAAGGTGCCAAGAAAGAAGACGCCCAAGCAGCCAAGAAAACCTTGGAAGAAGCTGGTTGTGTAGTTGAGTTGAAGTAACTCAGCTCTTCGATTTGAGTTTTGAAAAACCCCCGCTGTGAAGTGGGGGTTTTTGCATCAGGACGATTAAGGAACAAACCTCTCCATTTTTCAACCCACTCAACCAGCTTTTTTATGCACTAAGCTAGTAATGAAGTCCCGCGCATTCTCCGCAGCCATGCGAATCTGCCTTGGAGGGTAGGTCGAGAGAAGAGTTTTTCCTAAATTATCAAATACAAGCTCCATCGTTTCCCGCGCCAGTGTAAAACAAGCTGCTTGTTGCTCACGATTTAAGACTGCCTCTGGCGACAACTTATTGTCTGCTCGATACTTCCTTTGCACTCCAGGATGAACTTCTTGGAATATCTGATCTGAGATCCTTGCTAGTATTTCAGCCGCCATCATCCTCAGGGCGAATAGATTTCCATAATTTTGCTCACTGCCTTCAAAGCTCGAAGGCCCGAAATACCCCGACTGCTTTTCTTGTACTCCCCGCCGGATTCTTTCTTTGTTCCCGGCAAGTACCATTCTCCCCCACCACTTTCCTTGATTATAAGCTTCTACAAGCAGCAATCGTAGCAATGTTTCGTCGTCAACATCCGTAACAGCAACCTCACCTACTAGAGCATGCATTTCCTCTACTGTACCCAGTAACTTTCCTCCGGCAAGCGATTGCAATATATCATTTGCTCTATCTAAAAGCAGCGTATCCTCGAGATCAATTCTCGCAGAATCGGCGTGGGTTATAGCAAAGCATCCAGCCATGTATGCCCTGAGCAAGTGCTCCACTAGCTCTGGGTCTAAATAATCCGGTGATTGCTCTTTTTTTGACATGTTTTACCTAGTTGGACTGCAGTATAAGCGAACGCATGTCATCTTTCATGGTCTCCAAAGCAAGTGATAAACCAAGCGGAATATAAACGTACAGCAACATATCTCCCCACTTGTCCAACTGCATCTCCATTTTATGCTTCGCTTCTTGCACACATCGGTATCGCACCTCCTCGGGCAAATTTGCAAAACTATCTACACCATGTTCGTTGCAATAATCCCTTTGCAAATGAGTAAACTCAACATCAAACAGTGCATTCGATAGGTGCGCCAACAGTTCTAAACCACCTTGTTGAATTTGTAATATGGCAGGGTTAAGGTCTGGAGACATAAAACTACGCTCAAAATCAGCTTGTGCTTTTGTTTTTTCCTCTTCTGAGCCCGCTTTTCTCACTTCAGTTTGTAAAATACCGATCGCAAACCCAACAAACTGCAACCACCAACTAACAGATTCTCTTGATATTTCTTGCTCGTCCCCCCATACGTTGGAACCCAATTGGTCGCGCCTTAATTGCCAATCCTCAGAAAGTGAACGCGCCTTTGCATTTATTTCTGCAAGGGATGGATGCGGCTCATACGTAAAACCTAGCATGAAGTTCATTGCTCGTAAAGCAACCAGCAACTCAAGTAGATCATTTGGCGCTTCGTGTGAGACTTGCTCGTTTGTAAGGTTCATATGAACGGATTATAAGTTCAATCTACACAATTGCAATCGAATATCAGTTCATTTGATGATGACTGAGTGTTCGCAGTCATGTAAGAATCCCGTACTGTTTGACATACGAAGGTAATACGCATATTTGTTAATAAAATTAGTACTTGACCATTTTGCCCAACTTTTCCACAATCAATATACTATAGGTTTTGATTCATTTTATTATAAGATGATTTTGTGTAGAAAGAAGCAAGACCACCCAACCCCATCAAACTCCCCCTTGACCCAGTTGGTCATACTCTGCTAGTTTTGAGTATAAGAAAGCCGGTGTTTGTGCCACAAACGCCCCCTGACTCAAGTACCAACTACTTACACAAAGGGTGTCACCTATGTCTCTAACTGCCACAGCCAACCAAGCAACTTCTCCCATTGGCCAAGTTGACGACAAAAAGACCGGCCGCGCCGACGACGCCACCAAACTGGACATGAATAACCTGCCAGATCTGCTGACCGTGCGCGAAGTGGCCGACCTCCTGCGCGTCTCTCCCTTGACCATCAAACGCTGGGGCAAACGGGGCAAACTCCCTGCAATTCGGATTAACTCCAGAGGTGACCGTCGCTATAAGAAAGAATCCGTTCTCTGGCTCCTCGGTGTTGGTCCAGAAGAAATGGATAACGAATAACTTAAAAACAAATAAAAGCTATAGAAGCCTCGGCTCTCCCGGGGCTTTTTGCTACTTACGCAACCTTGCCCAGTGCTGCCTCATCCACTCCCACCCTACTATATATATGAAGTGAATCAATCGGAGCTGTCGGCGCCAGCGCCAAGGCTCTTGATAAAGACGATACAACCATTCAAGTCCCAACTGGCGGACAGCCATAGGTGCTCGAGGAATTTTGCCTAACAACATATCAAACGCACCCCCCACTACCATGCCAACTTTGACACCAGCATGTTCGAGCCACTCTCGATTGCGCATCAACCAATGTTCTTGCGCGGGCGCCCCCAACGCAACAAACACAATCTGGGGCTTGAGGCGTTCTACCACAACCCGGAGTGCGTGCTGCTCTTCTGGAGTCTGATCAGCACGCTCGAGGAAACCGGAGTGCCACCAAAGAATTTTTTCCCCATCCGATTTTTGCATCTTCGAGTCTTTCAAATCAGTTGCGTCACAAACCACCCACTGCTGATAGCGCTCGTTGGCGTATCCCCTACCTCCAACCAGCAGAACAGAGCCGCTACTCAATTCTTCTTGAGATAACAAAGCCGCAACAACTTCAACACCCGCAATTCGCTGCATACCAACTGAAGCACTCTCGAGGAGTCTGGCCGCATACACCAAACCCGCACCATCTGGAATTCGAATTGTAAACTGATGCAATAACTGGGCAAAACTCTCGTCACCCATAGCCTGAACCACCATTTCCGGGTTGGGAGTAGCTATGGTGAGTAGTTTTGATCCACTTTTTGTGTGACCTGCTGACTGACGCAAGTGTTGACTGATCTGGATTAGCAGTTCTGTCTTGCTTTTGCTAAACAGATCTAACTGGGTAATAAGTCCTGTTTTATCAATATTTTTGTTCATTTTTATATATCCATTTTTAGTTGCTACTGTCATAGAATACCCAAAGCAGTATGTTAAGCCGCACGTGCATATTGGTCGTTGCAAGTGCCTAACTGGAGCCATCTACACACTGCATATGTATAACTCATGTAGTTTTGTGCAACTAAGTTGCATTTCGGGTTTGTGACTAAGGGTTTTATTCGGAATGATGATTCTGCGTAGCCAAAAAGGCGAAGATTGATCAAAACAACGCGAATCGCCCATTGTTTCGCAGCAGTGCGTGCTGAATTTTTAATTATATTTATTGCTACAAAAGAGTACATTTTTTCTTGAGTAAATATTCATTTTACTGTAGTACGTTCAACTGGTTTCCACAAAAATAGTTCAAGTGAGATC
>CAZBMX010000026.1:0-4071 GCA_964493195.1 uncultured Pseudomonadales bacterium | reverse complement strand
CTTACCTCCCTCAGCTCGCACTCCCTCACGTCTCAATAACTCCAATTGAACCTCTGGTCCCCCGAAAGCATAGCCAGACGCCACACTGCCGTCAGACTTGATAACTCGATGGCAGGGATATGAGTCCGTATCAGTATTTGTGTGCAGCACTCGACCAATAACCCTGGGACCGGTCTCAACAGCGCGCGCCAACTCGAGATAGGTGGTAACTTTGCCTACAGGGATCTGTGCAACTAACGCAAACACACTTGCACGGAGTTGAGAGAAAGTTTTGGTACTCATGGTAAGTTTTCTCGATATGATTATAATAGATCCAATGACAAGAGTCGAACAGCTGAGAAATGTGTACCCCCAGTTCATATATCACTCAGCTACACACCAGCTAACTGCAGAGGGCTTGCAACTTGAGTTTGTGTACTGGCTAGGAAAACAGCTGCAGTTTAAACACATCGTTGTACTTGAAGGAATTGAAAAGAGTCATCTATCTGCTCTGCCTGATTCTGAGATAAAAACTTTGGTTGAGCACATTGGCATGATTGAGGCCTTTAGTTACTGGAAGGCAACCTGCGCCCCTCACTTCCAAGTAGCTGCAGTTTCCCTTACTCCTGGACAATTGCAATGGTGGCACACGTTGTTGATCAAGGGCATGGGCGAGTTTTTCTATGTCAACCAAATTGACTTTACCCCAACAACATTTGTCCAAATCGAAAGCAACAAAAAAAGCTCAGAGCAATCGCATCAACCGCGGTTGGTCATCCCAGAATGTAATGCACATACCAAGATCTTGATACCCATAGGAGGTGGCAAAGACTCCATAGTTACTCTGGAGTTGCTGACGAGCTCATACCCCAAATCAGTCTTGGGCTGTTTGTTGGTCAACCCCACAAAGGCAGCGTGGGACACCGCCCGCATATCTGGCATCACCGATTTGCATATCGTCAGACGCCAGTTTGATCCTCACTTGAGCGAGTTCACCCGGACTCAAGGCCTCAACGGCCATGTGCCCATCTCTGCAAGTTTTGCCTGGATCTCGCTACTAGTTGCTCGGCTCAACAACTACCAGCTCATTGCTGTTTCTAATGAAGCCAGCTCAAACGAAGGTAGCGTTGAGTTCCACGGACGCATCATTAACCACCAGTACTCCAAAACCTACGAATTTGAAGCAGCCTTGCAGCAATACACGCGGCAGTGGCTTGCACCCCAAACTCCCTGGTACTTCTCGATCCTCAGACCGCTACAAGAACTGCAGATAGCAGAGATTTTTGCACAGCACACACAATATCACCAGGCGTTCCGCAGCTGCAATCGCGGCCAAAAAACCAATAGCTGGTGTGGCAACTGCCCCAAGTGCTTGTTCGCCTATCTCATTCTGTCGCCTTTTCTACCACAGGATCGTCCTACGGAACTTTTTGGTTCAAACGTGCTTGACAACGACCTGTTGTGGCCAGATTTGCAAAAACTGCTTGGATTAGTACCACAGAAGCCGCTAGAATGCGTTGGAACCCGAGCTGAGTCTCTTGCTGCTCTCAATATGACCATAGCTCGATTGAGTGCCGAAAATAAGCCCCTGCCTCGCTTGTTGATTCGGGCTCAGAAAGAAAGGATTTCGTCGCAAACTGACTTAGATCCCAAAGCACAAGCAATCCGTCATAGTTGGAACGCCGAGAACAGTGTACCAACCACTTTAGCTAACCTACTCAAAACACAGCTTCACTCAGTGCAACATACACAGTAAATCCTGAAAAAACTATGCAATACGAACAACTGACAAAAGAGTTCATCAAAATAAACTGCTCAGAACCTGCCAGTATCTTCGGTCTGGGACGTGAAGGTTGGTCCACATACCAGTTCTTGCGCACGCAGCTGCCAAATCTAAATATACAGTTAATTGACGATCAACCGCTGGCAGCGCTCGACCTTCGCTGGCAAACAGCAGCAACGCAATCGCACACTACATTCATCCAATCAACTGACCTGCAAGCAACGCCTGCATCACTTGCCGGCACAGTCCTCTACAAGACACCAGGCATTCCACCCACCCACCCCTTGCTCAAGAAATTGCCCTCAACCTTACGCCGCTCAAGCAATACACAGTTGTTTCTTGATTTTGTCCAGTTTGCGAATAGTCAACTATCAGCCAGCCAGCAAATTAAAACCATCGGTGTTACGGGCACAAAAGGCAAAAGCACGACCTCCAGCCTGATTGCCGCGGCACTGCATGAAAGCCAATATGCACCACTACTTGGCGGAAACATTGGGAAATCACCGCTCGACCTGATTTCTGAGCTAGATGCTTGCCCCACTGGCAGTCAGCGCGCCATGGTGTTGGAGCTTTCGTGCCATCAGCTAGCAGAGCTTACCCTCAGTCCCCACGTCGCCGTGATTCAAAACATCACACCAGAGCACCTCGACTACTATCCCACAGTTTGGCACTATGTTGCTGCAAAAAGTGGCATCGTACGTTCACAGCAACCTAGCGACACAGTGATAACATGCAATGAGTTTGAGCTACCCCATGCCTTGGCTTGCCTCAGTCCTGGATCACATATTACCTATCAAGTAACAACTCAAAATGGGCTTCAGTCGCAAATGAATATTGCGCCTGAATTGCGAACACTGCTGCCGACACTTCCGGCGACCGTACCACATCCGCCCACACCTCGTGTACAGTGTCAAACTGATCTGCTGCGCATTGATAGTCGCGATTTTGGTTCGATCGATCAACTACAACACAGTCTCAAACTCTTCGGCATGCACAATCGCTACAACATTTTGGCGGCGGTCACTGTTGGTGTAGTGCTTGCTGTGGAACCAGAGCGCATCTTAAAAGGTCTACTAACATTCAAGCCACTTGCGCACCGCCTGCAGCTAATAGCGGATAAAAATGGCATTCGCTACATTAACGACTCGTTGGCTACTACACCTGAAGCTGCCGCAGCTGCCATTGCCAGTTTTGCCGAGTCACCAGTTATCCTTATCGCTGGAGGTCATGATCGACATTTGGATTTTGCACCTCTGGTTGATGCACTGATGCAGCATCGAGTCAAAGGCCTGGTGCTGTTCCCTCCCACGGGGGAACAAATTAGTGCAGCCCTGCACAAGCGGCATCCTGGCTCAGTTTTGGGTGAAACTCAATTTAAAGTTCAAAGCATGCCAGAAGCTGTTCAGGTAGCTACTCGCCTTGCGAAGCCGGGAGACGTCGTGCTACTCAGTCCTGCCAGCGCTAGTTTTGGTACCTTCAAAGACTATCAAGACCGAGGAGAACAGTTTGCTGTAGCAGTAGGCCAGCTGTAGCAACAACGGCACGCAACACCAGTAGCTACTTCTTTTCAATCTCAGCTACCACGGCTTTGTGGTCACTCACTCCACCAACAACTCGCACAGACTTGGCCTGATAACCATGACTCAAAAACAATGCATCCACCACAATATCGAGGCCACCAGAATAGTGCTTGTCGGGATCAATTGTAGTTGTCACCTCTGGTGGAATAGCATCAGTAAGTCCTACACCTAACCGAGCAAAAATCTCACCTCCTCTCGGAGCATTCATGTCTCCAGTTAAAATCAGGTCTGGGAATTGCTTGAGTATAGCTTCCAATTTGACTAAATCGGTCATTTGATCAGCGTTTGGCATGCCGTCTGGCGACCAGGTGAAGTGCGTCGTTGCGACAGTAAATAGTTGCCCATCTTTTTCAAGTGATGCAACAATCAATCCAAATACGGAATCATTGGGTTTGGCAAACACTGGCAAATCACCTGGGTTTCCTCGATATGGCAACAGTTGTGCATGAAGATAGGGAAGTTTAGTAAACAACGCTATACCACCAACTCCTTTCAGGGATATCCCATACTTCGTATGGGCATCCATGCGCACGCTGGGAAAATAGATAAAGTTCATTCCCAAACTGACCTGTAGTTTGGGCACATCGACTAAAAAAATCTCCTGAACACATACCACGTCTGGCTGCTCATGTTCCAAGAACGGTAGAACTGTATCAAAATGTTTATCGTACTCGATATTAATTGAGCTTAGCTTAATTGACATATCCTCCTGTTTACTTGCCAGTGTTG
>CAZBMX010000025.1:0-10061 GCA_964493195.1 uncultured Pseudomonadales bacterium | reverse complement strand
GACGGCTTGGATGAAGCCGACGAAGATTTCCAGACCATAGAACGGCATTGGCACGACCAGCGGAATCAAGAACATCATAACGGTGAGTAAAACCTCACCAGCAAAGATGTTGCCGAACAACCGGAAGGCAAACGAGATGATCTTGGCAAACTCTGAGACAATTTCCAGGATGCCGACAAAGAACATGATGGGACTGGAAAAGTTGATGAACTTCTTGAAATAGCTGAGTTTCTGGAAGTGATACCCAAACAATTGTGTGGTTCCTACCGCGATGAGTGCAAGTGCTAACGTAGTATTCAGATCTGCACTGCCTGGACGAAAGATTGGGACCTTTTTCTCATGTACGACTTCTGATTCGACATCATGATCTGCAGCTTCATCCAATGCCTCTTCTCTTGGCAGGAACTCATCTGTACTATAGGTTTCGAGCTCTGAAGGAGCTGTCTGCGACTCCTCCGCCGCAATTGCTGCCTGGTGATCATCGGGCAGGGTGAATGTTGGTTCATCTACTGGAGCGGTGGGTTCCGTGGCAGCTTGAACTTGGCCAATGACTGTAGATGAGCTCTCTTCAACAGACTTCTCTTCTGATGACTCAATCACGCTGATGGTGCCTACTCCAGGAAGTAGGCCAAGCCAGTTGTTGAGCAAAATAAACAGAAAGAATGTGGCAATGAATGGAAAAAAAAGACGGGCTTTTCTGGAATTGCCCGTCACGCTGTAGACTAAACTGTAGAGGGATTCAATAAGCCACTCTGCAAAGTTTTGCAAACCGGTAGGACGATGAGTGTTTGTAAGTTGCGACTTAACTGCGAGACCGAAGATGATGAGTAGGGTGCTGACGATCAGACTGGTGAAGATTGAGTTGGTGACTTCAAATCCTCCGACCGAAAAAATTCGTTCAGCGGCGATTGAGATGTGAATGCTAGTTGCAGCCATACGTATGTTGTGCGTTATTGTTTAACGCATGTATCTATTTTTATACTCACCTCGACAGTCAAGGATTATACCGATAATTTTTCCTTGAGCAAGTGACAGTTTTACGCATTACTTACATATGTATCAGAGAATATGCTACTCGGCTAGGACCACGATCACATCGTAGACATCCTTAGCATCCTCAACTGTTTTGTCATCCGCTTCGGACATAACGGTAAAACTCAGTTTTGTAGCTTTCTCGATAATCTCCTCAAGACCAGCCATGTCTTCCGCTAGGAGCAAGTAGTTGCCTGTCTTGTACTCGCCCTTGGCATTGCCTGTAGTGATGCCTGTGAATTTTTCTTTTTCCAGCGCAGTTTTGATGGTGCCGGCATAGCCTGCTTTGGTGGTGGCGTTCACAACTGAGACTTTGACTTTGGATGGATCAATTGCTGCAGATGGTGAAGCTGAAGGACTTGGTTCAATTGTTGGTTCTGGAGTAACCACCGGTGAAGGCACTGGGGTTGCGGTAGTCGTTTCCTTATTACTAAATTGTAATAATCCGAGCCCTACGCCCACGCCCACTGCTACCGTAGCAAAAAATACTGCTAAAGTAATGAACACCATTTTGAGCATAGTACTTACTCCTGAATTATTTTTGAGTACTGTTGGTTTTGCTGGTTCAGGGGCAGCGGTTTGAGGTTCTTGGAGAACTTTTGGTGAATCTGAAGCAATAATCGGCGATTCCGGTACAACACTCTTGGTTGGTTCAATGGGGGTAACGGGCTGTGGAGCAAAGTTGGAAAGCGTAGCACTCAAATCTGCATCCTGGCTGGGAGCTGCAATAACTGGCTCAGTTGTTGGTTCGATTGGTTTCTCCATTTTCTCTTCTGTTTTTGGCGAAGTGTCTGTGGGCATAGGCATTCCTTCAGGTTCAGGTTGCGTACTAGTTTTTGTACTACTGGCATCAGTTGTGGTTGTTGCTGAAAGTACTGGTGGAGGTGTGGGTGCGGGCAAGGCTTCTGGAAGTTGACCAGACTCCAATGCTTTTGGCTCGCTGGGTTGAATGGCATCTTGAATACTTGATGTGCTGCTGACTTCTTCAATGTCTGAATCTTCATCAGCCTCTTGTGGTGTTTTTGTGGAGGCTGAATCAGCAACAAGATCAGCGTCAGCATCAGAGGGTTTGCCAAGTTCAAAACGAGGAACGGGAAACTCACTAATAGAGAGCGTCTTCATGCCTGATTCAATAATTTCTCTGACATACGAGGGCATTTGGCCGTCGTCGTCCTTAAAGGACGCAAGTTGTTGGAGTGGAACCGTGTTGGCAAGCGTTTGTTTGAGTTTGTTTTCTACCAACTCGTTGCTCAGCAAGTAAACAGTTTGAATATTTGGCTCTCCCCCTTTGAGGGTTTTAATGGTCTCTGCAATTGCGTCTGTTTCGCCTACATCAGTCATTGTGGTTTGATCGATGCCGAGAATGTGCAATGAGCTATAGAGTTTGGAGCCGATTTGGATGACGCTGATTGACGGCTCGAGTGAAATGAGCGACTTAATGGTCCAACTCAGAGGAGAAACAGCTGCAATTTTTAGATTTTGGTTGGCTGCGGCCACTCGGATTGGGGCGAGAACCGTTTTCTCGATGGCTGAAATCTGAACTTTGGAATTGCCCTTAAACTCGGTGAGCACAAATGTCTCAATTTCATGGGTTTCTTTGGTGATCTCGAGTGAAGGAAGTAGCTTGGTGTTAAGATATTCCTTAATTTTTGCATCTGATTTTTCAGCAACACTGACAATCGTATTGGTAAACAAGAAGTCCGGCAGTATTAGATGATACTCGTCAGCTTCCAACTTACCGAAAAGTTTGAGAATGTTTTGGGCTAAAAACTCGTTGTCATCAAGAAACTCGCCGTTAATTTGGCGAAAACTTTGGATGGCAAATGTGTGTTCTTTTTTGGTCGGTAAGAGTTCAGCAATATATGCTACATCAGGCAAAACATAGAGCAGTTTGTGTGTGTTCAACATGAGACAAAACCATTATAGCACTTGATACGATTTCCGTGCTGATGCAAACGGACTGGACTCACAGTATGCGCAAAAGTTCTACGGATTTCAAGATGCAGATCGAGGCTTTTGCGACGGGAACGTTAGCCACTAGCTGCCCGGCTAATCACTTGGTATAATTCGGTGTTCGATTTTCAGTTATGCGCTGAAAGCAAGTGGGTCCGTAGCTCAGTCGGTTAGAGCGACAGCCTTTTAAGCTGTGCGTCCCGGGTTCGAGTCCCGGCGGACTCACCACCGTTCTACATTTCTAGGCGCATGATTGCCTTCCAAAGGAATTCTGTAGGCATTGGCATGTTGCATCGCGATAACATTTTCCGGTTTGGCGCCGAAATCAGAAACGATCACCTCTTTTGCCAGATTTGAGGTGACCATGAGCGTGCGACCATCAGTTGTTCGTATCTGCCAGTGTCCGTGCGTTCTGTTGTATCTGCGCTCAGCAGTGAAAGTCAGTAGTTCCGCCCGAGTTGTTTCAGCATTCTGTTGTAGTATTGACATTTTTGCTCTGCCGAAGAGTTCAAGGTGTATGGCATCCTCTCTTGTCAATGCGCCGCATCTGCCTTCGCACAGCAGTTTGAGAAAAATTGTGGCCATAGAAGCGATGCGATTTTTGGGATACCCGTAACTTCGCTCCAGCGCGTCAATTGTTCTAGAACCTTCAACGCTGCGGTCAAACAACTGGCAGAAAGCAAGTCTGTTTGATCCGTCTAGTGTAGGTATTGGTACTGGTTGATGGATGAGTGAGCGTTGGTAGGGGTCGCCGTCAAGTATTTCTATCGTATGATCTGCGTTAGTTTGATTGGCTGCCACAATATTGGCTCTTAGCTCCGAAAGTTCAAAAAATTGGCTGAAGTAGTCATGCGCTATCGCACGCGTACTTTGACCTGAACTGATTCTGGCAAGTGGAATTTCAGTGCGAATAGTCAAAAACTGAAGATTTCCCGCAGAATGATCCTCCAGAATCACAGGACGCGGCCATCTGAGAGAGCGTGTTGAAAAATGTTGTGTGAGTGTGGTGAGTTTAACTGCATCTCCTTGCACTGTGATGCCAATGATGGTCCCATCTTTTCCCAGATTGCTGGCAGGAATTTCCTCAGCGGCTGCCGCAAGATACAGCACAATTCTGTCTAAGCTAATTGGGGAGTCGGCAATGTGGGCGACGTAGGCACTCATGAGGAGTGAATTATATCATTCTGTATCAGTACTGATGCTGTGTGCGATGGGTGTCTGTGAGCGTTAAGCCTTTTATCACTATTAAACTCGCAAAGTCTTCACAGCCTCAAAAATTTCATCTATAACACTCTCCCAATCTACAGGCGTGTGCATTCTAGGCATCAGCTGTGACTCAGCATCTGCAAAAAACACCTGCGACTTTACAATATGTGCTTTACTATAATGAGATTGTGACAAGTATTGTGTATGAAAGCGCCTCTGAAAACATATGCTATGCAAGATACATAGACCGAAAGTTGCTTGACTTTTTACTGAGTGTTAATTTGGGTAGCAACATGTGTAGTCTGCTCGATTCATCTTCGAAAACAGTCATCATATTGCTGGAAAATCACCATGCTCAATGATAGTTTGCACGATATACTGTTGATGATCTTGCCAGTTGAGTTCTTCGAGATTATCACCCCAAAAGTACTTTTTGATGGTGTCTTGAAGAATGACTTTTGATTGCGTCATTATTGACCATATTATACCATTGTTACAAACATCTTTGACTGGATCACAGGGAAAAATAATTTAGATTAGTTTCCCCAATGTTTGTCTGTCCCTTGAGAATGAATGGAATGCCAACTAGTTCTAACCTTGTCCCACACTTTTTGTAGACATGCACAGCTGTTGTTGCAAATTCACACTCACGCAAAAGCTCCTGACCCAGATCAATCCAGATTCCATTTTCTGATAGCAAACTCAAGACTAATTGTTCAAATCTATTCTGAACTTCAGGCTCTGTCCCCAATTGATGCCTCACAAAACTTGAAAAAACAAAATCTACTGGTTCGCCTGTGTGTTTTAGCACTTCATCCCTACACACTTCGAGATCCAAAACTGAGGCTTGAACAAATGGAAATGTAGGGTTTGTTGCAACTGCTGAGTATCTTTGAGCAAGCTCTAGGGCAGAACCTTTATTATCCGCAAGTGGCCAGTAGCATGCTTGTGCCCACGCGAGAGTTTTTTCCCTAGGTTGTTTATCAACCCCTACTGCACACCTGAGTGAAATGTTGCCCGCATACTGAGCTATGTCTGCTTTTCCTGGAAAATCTGCTTCAAGAAATTCATCGCTGCCAAGTAAGGGTAAGGTAACATGCAGTCCGGTACCTAAATCAACGCCAACCAATTCTTTTTTTGTAGCATTTCTAAAATGATGACCGAGAATATACTCAAGAGGAAGTCCCCTCATTGGTGAGACAATAACTGGAGATCTCCAAACTGATTCTTTAAATACTTGCGCAGAATTAGGGTGTGACAAAATTTCTAAAATGATGCTACTCCAAACCTCTGCATCAGTTGTGCCATATAGCTCCTCATACTCTCCATCCATGCTTTGATAGGAAAGGTGAATAGCAGCTACTAAACTGCCGACGACCGTTTTTATTTCTCCCTTACTTCTTGCCAAAGACCAATCAACTAATGTCGCAATTTCATTGAATGTACCAAGGAGTGCATTGGCAAGGGCAATCATTTCCGGTTTGTTCATTTGAGTTGCCTGGACAATACTCTCTCTTAACTTGCCTTTGACAGCCTCTTTAAGCGCTGTAGACTCTAGGTCGAATTTTTCAAGGTAATACATTTGGTGGATCAGTTGATATGGGCTAACTAGCTATTTAGTGCATATTATATCAAATAATGTCACCTTGATTGAGTACAGTATAATCTGATAATTCATATGCTGAGTACCAAAAATGCCAGAACTCCCCGAAGTAGAAACAATCATCCGTAAGTTACACCAGCACATCGTAGGTAAGACGATTGCAAAGGTGCAACTGCTACACCCCAAGAGTCTGCACGGAGAAGCCAACACTTTGCAGGGAAAAGTTATCCAAGACGTTTCGCGCAGAGCAAAGATCATCCGAGTGCAGTTGCCGCGTGAACTCAATATCCTAATTCACCTCAAAATGACTGGACAGCTAATCTACACCGATCCAACCACTCGGATTGGCGGTGGTCACCCCACTGATGACTGGGTTGACGCTCTGCCAAGTAGTCACACTAGGATTATCGCGCATTTAGACGACGCTGCCACACTGTACTTTAATGACCAGCGTCTGTTTGGGTGGTGGAAGATTATGGATGATGCGCAGGTTGAGGTAGAGTTTGCACGATTAGGGCTAGATATTATTGATCCGCGACTTTCTGCACAGGATCTTTTTACAGCGTTTCAGCGGACTGCCATGCCTGTCAAAGTAGCGCTTATGGATACTCGCTTTGTCAGCGGTGTGGGCAATATTTACGCGTGTGATGCACTGAACCTGGCACGAATCAATCCGTGGCGACCAGCTAAGTCACTAACAAAAACAGAAGCATCAAGACTATTTGATGCTGCACAATCTGTGATTCGATTGGGCATTGAGCTGGGCGGGGCGACGATCCATGACTACAGAGACGTGGATGGGTTTGCCGGCAGGTATCAAGATGAAGTTCTGGCATATGGGCGAGAAGGGTCGCCATGTTTTAATTGTGGTGCCAAGCTGGTTAAGAAAAAATTGGCGGGTCGGGGGACGTATTTTTGTCAGGTGTGCCAAAAATAAGTCCTCATTGTGAAATAGACCTATAATTTGTTATATTTATGCTATAATAACCGCTTTGATATACAAAGATGTGCAAATAGCAGTACAACATGTCGTTTAGTCTCAAAGAAACAGCCCTGTCATTTTTCGGCTTAAATCCTAAAGGGCCATTTTTACAGCGCGATGATTTTAAAGCATTGGCTCAAGTAGCGGAGCCAGCTATTCCAGAACTTGAGATGGCCATGAAGAATATTGAACTAAAGAGAGTGCTGGCAACTCTATTGAACTTTGTTGGTGAAGTTTCAGCAATTGCCTTTATCAATCTCATAGCTTCGGGTGATACTGAACTTCAAAAAAACTATGTTATTCCATTGGCTTTGCTAGCTTTCGTACCTCCAGTTGTTCGACAACAATTGTCAAATGCGCGATTCAGATTAAATGATATAGCAGTCCAGAGAACCTTTACTCATCTACACACCTCTGATGAAAGTCTGAAATATTCTGATAAACGGCACATGCTTGGACCATGGCAGAGTCAGGTAAGTTCGATGGCTAGCGCTGAGCTCCAGTTTGGTAATCAACCAGAAAATAAATTATTTTGGCTATCCGCACAGCTTCTCAACTTGGCGTTACTTTTTCCGGAGCTTTCACCAGTCATTTTGGGACAGTGGGTACTCTCAGTTTTCCAGATAGCCGGGAATACAAGGGTTTTTAAAGATTTGCAAACAAAGTTTCAGTCTGTGGTTCAAAAGAATAATATTGCTTTAAAGCTACACGGTAGAGTAACAGACGCTGAAAGAGTCGAAGAACAAAGCGCGTTAAAGCGCGTTGTTGCTATTACCACGGTTATAAATGCCATTACTACTTCAACAATCGTGCCGTTTATTTGGGCAGTAGCAACTGGTGCAAGCTTAGCAGCAAAAGTTTCTTCATCGCTTCTACCAGTTTTGAACATTGTATCTTCTCAAGTTAGCAATGCATTGGGAACGGCTATTGGTGCTCATCTAATGTTTACTTCAGCACTTATAGGTAGATCAAAATTGGCAGATATTATAGACCAAATTAAACAAGCAAAAGTCATGAGTCAGAATCTAGTGGACAGAGAGTTGCACAGAGAGAGACTATCAGGCGAACTTTCAATAGATGAAGTGTTTGCTAAAAGAGGTATTGCTGTTCCTGATAATCAAAAGGCATTATTATTCGCACAAGTCAATGTTCCCAGACCAAAAGACAATGAAATGCTTATCCAGGATCTGACGGGCTATATTCTTTTGAGCGAGGGGAAAATCACGGTCATTTCGGGAGGATCGGGCAAAGGCAAGAGCTTGCTAGCCGAAACAATTTTACAACGATACCTCAAAGCGACAGGCAGAACTGGTGTCCTTAATCGAAATGGAAAGATTGAGGATATTCGCGATGGGTCAATTACTGGCAATGAATATGGTACGTACCTCAATGAAGATGACATGCCTGGTGATATGTATTGGGCTGATCTTGCACTCCCATATAACTTGCAGGTTGCATTAATTGCCACAGAAGGTTTCGATTTTCAAGATAAAAGCATCATAGAGTTCTTGAGGATGAGCTGGGGTGAGAAGCAAAAAAATAAAAACAACAGCCATTTACTTTCTAAGGTTTTCGCGAGCATCGAAACGCATCTGAAAAATACTTTAATAAAAACTGGTTTATTTCAAAATGGTAGCGGTGATATAGGGTACTATTTATCACAAGAGATCGGAGTGTACTCGGATGGAGAAAAGCAACGATTGTTCTTAGCTAGTCTCTATTTGATTCCTAAATTACCAATCGTAATACTCGATGAGCCGTTTAGAGCGCTTGATTCAAATAACAAACAGTCAGGTGATCAAAGTTCGAAACAGGCAATGGCAGCGTATTTGTTACTGTTGGAGGAAAAAGGAACCAACGTCATCATCATTTCGCATGAGGAGGATAGGACTCTTGATACATTGTTGGGGCAAGAGAACATTGGTTGTCGGCTACACTTGACGAATGGTCAACTGCTCCCTATGAAGGGTTCTGAGCATATGGCTAGTTTGACATCTGTTCCACTTTCAGGCACTGATACGGCTGAGGAAGTGATGAAGCCTAGTGGGGATAAAGTAAAAAATGCTGTGCCACTTGACGCTAGGCAAATTAATCAACTTATTGTGCTCATTGAGGAGTTATATACCCAAGTTGATTATGACTCTAACTCTGGTTCATTTGATGAGGAACCATACGACCAAGCGAAGTTTTCTCAAACTGTAAAAAGTATTATCGAAAGTTTTTCAAAAATTATTAGCTCATTACAGCCAGGTCAAACTATAGACGTTGGCAATTTGGAGATTGATTGGAGATTTTTAGATCAGTCAATTGGATTTTTCTTAGTTAGGACAGCAAATGAAAATAATGATTTTGTTCCAATCGCTCAAATTCTTGAGAGGTTTTATTACTTAATCGATGAAAACTCTGGAGAAACAGCATCTTTAAAACGATTCCTGTACAAATCAACTACACACACGATTCAGATTTATGGCGGCAGATTTGATGTTCAATACTTACAACAGATCGAGAAACAGCAGGATGAACTGGGGATAACAAGTTTTAGACGTCAAGAGGAAGCTCAAATTCTGCACGCAGAGGATGTTCCTCTGTTAAAAGGAATAATCGATGCAGAAAAAAACATGCATGGTGTGTCCGCTGCGCTAGTCAAGGACAGATGGGCAGTAACTGAGCCAGTCAATATGAGCGAGGAAGAATCAGTCAGGACAATTTTGGAAGCTTTAAGAGAAACTGCAAATCTTTTGGAAACAGACGATGGTCAACAGGTAGTTTACATCCATACAGACACTTGCGCTGTTGAGGACTGGAAGGTTATAAATGACTTGGCGAATCGTTTATTTGATTACCTTTTGTCTAAAATAGAAGATGAAGAATGCAGTTCAACACAATACGCAGAAGCAATTGAACTATTTTCCATACTTTTTAGAACAGTTCATCCTGACATCTCTGATCGGTTTGTGGACTGGATGGGTGATAGCATATCAGGGCAAAGACGTACGGTATCGGATGTTTTTAGGATCATTATTGAACAAGAACAACAACTTTTAACTAAGGTGTTAGATGATTCAGCTCATAGCTGATAGATCCTACACAATCAAATACCCCTTCAAAGTCTCCGCTGCCTTCTCCAGCTGCTGCTTCTCTTCCCAATTCAGCTTGGTTTGCAGCGTCTGGGTAACCCCACCCTTCCCCACAATGCACGGCACGCTCAAAGCAATGCCACTAATGCCTAAATAATTGTGCAGTGGAATAGAAACAGGCAGAACTGACTGAGTGTCATTCAAGATC
>CAZBMX010000024.1:0-10188 GCA_964493195.1 uncultured Pseudomonadales bacterium | reverse complement strand
CTATATGACAGAAGATATTGCCTCTGATCAAGGTCGAGTGGGCTACACGATTATTGAAGTGAATAGTGCACCCGAGTATGCCATGCATGACTTACCCATGTATGGAAAAAAACGTGGGGTTGCACGCGCAATACTCACTATGTTGTTTCCTGAATGGCGTGAAAATAGCCAATCAGCTTCCTGAGGCAAAAACACTTTTTCCTGGGTAAACCGCACTCGCTCCCAGCTCCTCTTCAATTCGCAACAACTGATTGTACTTGGCGATTCGCTCTGAACGCGATAGTGAGCCGGTCTTGATCTGACCTGTTCCCAGTCCCACCACGAAGTCTGAAATGGTTGTATCTTCGGTCTCGCCACTGCGGTGTGAGACAACGGCAGTGAAGCCGTTGGCGCGAGCCAGGTCGATGGCAGCTACGGTTTCGGTCACGGTGCCGATTTGGTTGAGTTTAATTAGGATTGAGTTTGACGCTTTTTCATTGATACCTCGTTGCAAACGTTCTACATTGGTGACAAAGAAATCATCGCCCATAATTTGGGTAGCACCGCCCAATTTTTGTGTCAGTAGCTGATAGTCACTCCATGCATCCTGGTCTAAGCCGTCTTCTATAGACACAATTGGATAACGGCTCACCCAGTCTGCGTACACGTCGATCAACTCTGTGGCACTCAACGTGCGATTTTCACTCGCCAGTACGTACTTACCATCCTTGTACAACTCACTTGCCGCCACGTCGAGGGCAAACACGATGTCGGTTTCCAGCGTGTAGCCAGCCTTGGCAACTGCTTGGGTTAAGATATCAAGCACCGCTTGGTTGGTACCCAAGCTCGGTGCGAAACCACCCTCGTCTCCAACCGTGGTAGCATATCCGGCATCGTGCAAGATTTTTTTCAGCTTCATGAACACAGTTGCGCCCATCTCTAGTGCATGTCGAAAACTCTTGGCCCCAACTGGCATAATCATGAATTCCTGGAAGTCGGCGGATTTGGTGGCGTGCCGACCACCGTTCATCAAGTTCATCATTGGAACTGGCATTGTCCATTGGTTGGGAGCACTTTTGGAAAGTGATTTGAAGTACTCCCATAGTGGCTGCTTGCGTGATTGGGCCACTGCCTTGCTGAGTGCTAAGGAAACACCGAGGATAGCGTTTGCGCCCAGCTTGCCTTTGTTTGGGGTGCCATCGAGCTCGATCATGCGGTGATCGATGGAAGCTTGGTCAGCTTCTAAGCCGCGCAGTTGTTCGCGTAGTGTGGTGTTGACATTTGCCACGGCATTGAGCACGCCTTTGCCCTCCAGCCGAGATATATCACCGTCACGTAACTCCACTGCTTCATGTACTCCAGTGGAAGCACCAGAAGGTACTGATGCTCGGCCAAATGATCCGTCACTCAAGGTGAGGTCTACTTCAACGGTGGGAGCGCCCCGTGAGTCAAAAATTTCTCGGCCGACAATGGAGCTGATGGTTGGCATAGCATTCCTTCTGAGCTGCAATCTACCTTGAGTATACCGTTCGCGGAGGCGTTGGCAAGGGTGGGTGGGAGTAGAAATCTGTGATCAAACCGGTACAATGTGGTCAACTATGCACAGGTTGCTCGGATTGTATCGATGGCTGTTTGCTCGGCCAGGGCTTAGTCAGCTCAACACACACGTGTTCAAGCTTAGTTTGCGTGGCATCGGAGTGTTGAACTCAGAGGGACCGCAAGTCACTGGTGAAGCTTGGTTCTTGTGCCAACTTGCAGCCAGTGGACAAATCAAAACCATTGTAGATGTGGGGGCAAATACCGACGTGTATGGTGCAACGGAAATACCGGGTGCAACCATTTATGCTTTCGAACCCCACCCGTTGACCGTAAAAAAACTTCGCGCTCGCATTGCGCGGGCACAGCAAAAAAATGTCCAGGTTTTCCACATGGCGTTGGCCGATCGAGCAGGCAGCATGAAGCTGTGGGATTTTGCCGATGATGCAGTTAAAAAGCACTTGCAACCGACTGCCACACTTGCGTCACTTAATAAACAAGTGATTGAGCAACTGCACGGGCAGAAAGCCAAGAGTTTTGCGGTCAAAGTCGAAACACTTGATCGCATGGCAACACAATTGAAACTTAACACGATCGACGTGCTCAAAGTTGATACGGAAGGGTATGAATATGCCGTTTTGGTTGGTGCCAAAAAACTGTTGGCACGACGAAAAATTAGAGTGATCCAGTTTGAGTTTAACGAAATGAATGCATACACCAGGACCTTTATGAAAGACTTTATGGAATTGTTGCCCACACATGAGTTTTTTCGGTTGTTGCCAAATGGATTGTTCCCGATGGGAACGTACCGACCACTTACCCATGAGGTGTTTGGTTTTCAGAACATAGTAGCACTGCCGCAGTCTGACCCACTGCTGCGCCGATTTGCTAGAATAGAGTAGAAATACTCAGAAAGTGCTATGCGGATTGGTACACAGCTCCTGTTTGGTGCGGTAATTGTGCTCACGATAGTTTCAGTTGGCTTAGTGTTTTTAACACAGTTGCGTAGTCAAGAAACAGCTGCTATTGCTGAGTCGAACCCCGTACCAACCGCGCAGGCTGAGATTGCGTATCCTCCAACACCATCGCCGCAACCAGTGCGCTTGCTTTTTGGTGGAGATTTGATGTTTGATAGAAACATTCGCTTGCGCATGCAGGAATTTGGGGTGCGGCATCCATTAGCACAGCTGACTGAGTTTTTCTCTCGTTACGACGCAGTGATTGCAAACTTGGAGGGTCCGGTGACTGATAATCTGTCGCGCAGTGTTGGGTCACAACCGGGTTCAACCAACAATTTTTTCTTTACTTTTCAGCCCGAAATCGTGCCAATGCTAAAGGAAAATAACTTGACCGTACTTAACTTAGGCAACAATCACATCACCAACTTCGGTACAGATGGGATTGTGCAAACAAAACGATATTTGAGTGAAGCGGGGATAGCATATTTTGGCAACACAGGGCAAGAAAAACTTGCAAACGAGCGTGTGTTGTTTAAGCGCTTTGGCGAACACACGATTGCATTTGTTAATCTCAATCAATTTACTGCGCAGGGTTTTGAAACTGCGGTTGCAGATACTGTGTATGCCTCGCAAAGCGCTGACATTGTCATCGTCATGCCTCATTGGGGCGAGGAGTACACGCCAGAACCCAATCGAGTGATTCGCGAACAGGCGCATCAGCTCGTTGATGCAGGTGCAGATGCAATTGTCGGTGGGCACCCGCATGTGATTCAATCTTGGGAGGACTACATGGGAAAACGGATATACTATTCGTTAGGCAATTTTGTGTTCGACCAATATTTCCAGCCAGAAGTTAAAAAGGGTTGGTTGGTAGAAATGCACATTTGGCAAAATGGGCAACTTCAGTACAAAGAAATTCCAATTCGACTGGAGACTGACGGTCGGACGGTGTTAGAGGGCAACTAGATATGCAGTACGCAAACTTTATTTCGGCAGCTTTGCAAGGAGCGGCGAAAATCGCTAACCAGCAGTTTGGGAAAGTTGGTCACACCACGAAAGCAACAGATAACAATCAAGTGCTAACGCAAACCGATTTGGAGATCGGCCATTTTTTGGTTCGGCAGGTTCAACAACATTTTCCCGAACATAACATTATTGACGAAGAAGCAGGGGTGATTGATAAACAGAGTGAGTTCACTTGGGTCATCGATCCAATTGATGGCACCAGCAACTTTGCACACGGATTACCCACTTATGGCTGCATGATGGGGTTGCTACACACCAGCCAGGCGATTGCCGGAGGCATTGTCCTGCCGGCATTTGATCAATTGTACGTGGGGGAACGAGGGGCTGGGGCAACATGCAATGGACAAGCTATTGCAGTTAGCTCAGAACCCAAGTTGTCTTCAGTGCTGGTGGCGTACGGGATCGATGGCCATCAGGAGGATCCCGCAAAGACAAGAGGTGAGTCGCAGCTGCTTGCAGAAATAATTCTCAATATACGCAATTTGAGGACAACAAACAGTGCATACGACATGGCTCAAGTACCAGCTGGTCGGTACGGTGCATACCTCAATCAGACAACGAAGATTTGGGACAATGTGGCACTGCAGCCAATTGTAGAAGCAGCTGGTGGTGTGGTGACGGATTTTTGGGGTAAACCAATGGATTACTCCCATCCATTACAGCGGATCCAAGAAAACATGACCATTTGTGCTGGTAGTCCTGCGCTACACCAGCAGTTACAAAGTATTATTCAAGGCGCACAAGCATGAACATGTTCGCCAAAACCAAAGCCAATAGCATTGAATCGTATCTAGCCGCTGTTCCAGCAGAGCGCAAAGCATTGATTGAAACGTTGCATGCTTTTATCAAAAGAACAGTCCCGTCGCTCAAGCCGCACTTCGCCTACAACATGATTGGTTATGGCAGTTTTCCCTATACAAACTACAAAAAAGAACCAATTGAGTGGCCCGTTATTGCCCTCGCAAATCAGAAAAACTACGTCAGCATCTATGTGTGTGCGGTGATCAACGGCAAGTATGTGGCAGAAACTCATGCGGCAGAATTGGGAAAAGTGAGTGTGGGGAAGAGTTGCATCAGGTTTAAGAAGCTGGAAGACGTACAGCTACCAGCACTTGCAAAAGTTTTGCGGTTAGCGGAACAGTCGCCAGGGCTAGCTGGGGTTGGTGCTCACTAAAGTACAACTAGATTAGATCGCGCACCATCGCGCAAAAATTCCAGTAGAAATCATGCGTCCATTTTGTTGTTGTAATGCTAGCTCACCCATTTCAGTTGAACCCTGGTGCGCATTGAACAAATCCTCCACCAAGTTGCCTAAGGTAACCGCTGAAGTGCTTACCGCATAGGCATTGATTATGAAAAACAGTGGAGCAGGACTGAGAATTTTTTGGCAGACTTCCAGCAACTGCGGCAGGGACTCTTTGAACTCCCACCGCTCGCCCGCCGGCCCGTGGCCATACACCGGTGGGTCCATGATGATACCATCGTACTGCACTCCGCGGGCGGCTTCACGGCGGACAAACTTGAGCACATCGTCCAAGATCCAGCGAATGGAACGCTCATCCAAGCCCGACGCGAGCTGGTTTTGTTTTGCCCAGCCAATGCTGGATCGGGACGCATCGACGTGGGTGATTTTGGCACCAGCCGCCGCACAGACAATGCTGGCTCCTCCCGTGTATGCAAACAGATTCAAAATATTTAGTTGAAACTCAGGTCTGCGGGTATGGTCAGCGGCCAAAATATCACGGATCCACTGCCAATGCGCACTTTGTTCAGGAAAAATGCCGGTGTGTTTGAACGGCGAAAGCCGAACATGCAGGGTTAAATCCTGCCAACGTACTTCCCATGATTCTGGCAGCTTGCCTGTAACGCGCCAATCGCCTTTGTCGCCACTGGTGCGCATGAAAGATGCGTGGGCCAAGCGCCACTGGGAGTCGGGCAGCGAGCGCTGCCACAAAATTTGTGGGTCTGGCCTGCGGATGACATACGTGCCGTAGCGCTCGAGTTTTTCGCCATCGCCGCTATCGAGCAGTTCGTAGTCTTGCCAGCCGGTGGGGAGAAGGAGTTTGAATTCCATATCTGGAATTGTAGCATGCGCGCAAGTTTTTATTACACGGTTAAGAATAGCTGTAACCAGGTAGTAAGATATTGCTGAAGCTCAGCACAGTTTTCATTCCATTTTTGCTTAATCATGTGGATTGCAACATGTGAGGGGAGCAATTCTCGTGCTAATGTAATAACTGATGGATCATCGTCGAAATAATCAGTTGCAGAAACTATTGTAGCTGTTTCCAACTTAAACCGTCTGCCATTCTTAGTTTGATCATCTCTCAAATGGATGTTTGATATAGGAATAAATGGGTACCACTTTTGAATCATTGCAATAGTGGCTTCACGTTGATCTGGAGTCCGGCTAGTCACAACATGAATCTCAGCGCCTCTCTCCTGCATTACTGTGAGGTACAACTGTGCCGCAAGTGATGGTAACCCTCTGCACACAATTTCGGCATCGAAAAGCCAGCGGGCAATTTCAGGCTCCGTTTGGCCTAGATACTTTTTACAGATGTCAAGCGGAGATGCGAATGTCAACCAATCATCCCGTGTAATCCATTTTGGCGCTGCATGCAGCTTGCGGTGCAAGAAATAATTTATTATTGCGTTATTTATCGCATCAGTCATCGGAACTTGTGATGCTATAAGTACGCCATCTGTATCAAGAACAATTACTTTTTTTCCTTCTTGCTGATTCATGATCTGGATTGTACCACTATTCTCATAAACAGCTATTTTCGATATACTGCACAGATGGTTACTCCACCGTGGTTGTTGTCAAAAATTCGTGCTGTGGTCTGGATATTTAGTTTTGTATGGGTTGCCGCAGTTTTTACTTTTTTGCTTGCTACCATCCCACCCAGCCCTTCCCGCGCCATCATGCTGTCGCGCACGTTTGCGGATACAGCTGGTGTCTATTTGTATCTGACATTATTGATCGGTCCCCTGAGTTTTCACTTTCGGTCCTCGGCGTGGGCGGCAGTGGCCATCAAAGCACGCAGAGCGGTAGGCGTCAGCGTTTTGCTGTTTGCGTTGCTGCATAGCGGCGCTGCGTTTTGGTATCAGTTGGGTGGTTTTGCTGGATTGTCATACCTTTCAAGCCGATACCTGTTGGCTATGGCACTGGGGGCAAATGCATTGCTTCTGCTCGGACTGTTGACTGTGACATCGCCAGATCGGGTAGTTACTTGGTTGGGCAATCGGCTGTGGAAAGTAATTCATCGGTTTGTGTACTTGATTGGCATCTTGATATTTTTTCATATTGTTTTGTTGGGAAGCCGATTCGCAAATCTACACAGCTGGGTTGCAGTGCTTAGTTTTTTTGCGGTAACTGTTTTGTGGTTGTTGGAGTGCAATCGGGCAGATGCGGCGTTGGGCAAACGGTGGCAAAAAATTAGCAGACTGCGGCCAAGTTTGCTAGCGGGTTGCCTATTGAGTGTGGCTGTGGGAGTTTTTATGATACGCAATGCAGTTAATCCGTATTCCCTCAGTGGCCACGATGGGCACTATGAGTTTGAAAATCGGGTTGGGTTAGATGGGGTACATCATGATTCAGAAAAATAACACAGCGCGATTGATTGTTGGCTTGTTGTTTGTGATTGGTTTTTTGTCACCTAAGATCACGTACGGCCACGTACTGGAAACCGATCAAGCAGCCATAGGTGCCGTACTGCATATCGAGCCGAATGACGATCCGTTTGCAGGAACCAACACTAGTTTGATTTTTGAAGTCACCGATAAATCGGGTGCGTTCGATCCCGCTCAGTGCCACTGCACGGTGCAGATTGTACAGAATGACCAGATCATAACGTCTGCGCGCATCGAAGGCTATGACGTTTCGGACGCTGCAAAGACTCTCTATGCTACCGTGGTATTTCCCGATGTTGGCACCTACAGCGTGCAGTTGCTGGGCAAGCCGGTCACCCGCGATTGGTTTGATGAGTTTGAACTACTGTATGAGGTTCGGGTGGTGCGGCAGGTGCCTGCGGAAGTGGCTGAGGCTGAGGGGGACGCGAGCGGTCTAGGTGTTGTTTTAGTGGTGGTTGGATTTGCGCTGTTGGTCGGTGCAGGTGTTTGGGCTTGGAAGCGTGCAAAGTTATCAATACACATACCAACATATTCCATGAGTGAGAAAACTGAGCGCAATGGTCAAAAAGCTCTTGCGGATTATCATAGAGGCAAGACAACTCGTATCATAAACCTGGAAAAGTACTTTAATGAATTGTGAGCGTATTGTGATGTGTAGTAACTAGCTCATTTTTTTCAAGTCGACTCATTTTCTTAATCTCAGCCTCTCGTATTTGCGCAGCAGCCCTACTTGTCGCTGGTTCTACGAATACTAGCTGCACGGGTCCTCTGCCGCGGGTATAGCGTGCGCCGGTGCCCTGTGTGTGTTGCGCAACCCGGCGGGCAACATCATTGGTTGCACCCGTGTAATAGGTTCCGTCTGCGCAGCGGAGTATGTAGACGTGCCAAGTGTCCACTTTTTGTTCTGTCTGCATATACTCACTATACCACCTGTGCACATCTGGCGCTGCTTGATACAATGCGGTTATGAACTTTCCCGAACCAGTGCTCGCACATTTTCAAGTTGCAGACTCTCGTTTGTATGAAGGCATCACTCAGCATGGTTTGCAGTGTCGCGCCATCGAGCCTGTTGTGAGTGCCGATCAGTTTTTTACTGAACTGTGCGAATCTATAGTGTCGCAGCAGTTAGCAGTGAGTGCAGCGGATGCGATTTGGGCACGAATGTTAGCTTTGTTTCCCAAAGCGCAGATTACACCAGAGCGGCTTTTACAAATACCTGAACAGCAATTGCGTGATGTTGGCTTATCTTGGGGAAAAGTACGATATGTGCGGGATTTAGCCGCCCAAACCGCAGCTGGCACCATCAATTATGCAAGCATCGGCGAACTATCAGACGAAGCCGTGATTACTGAGCTCACTAAAGTCAAAGGCATCGGCCGTTGGACAGCAGAAATGTTTCTCATGTTTACCTTGGGTAGGCCTGATGTGTTCTCATTTGGGGACTTGGGGTTGGTTCGCGGGTTTCAAAAGTTGTATGCTGTACCGGATGAAATGATAGCGCGCAGATTGTTGCCAGAAGTGACGGCAGCTTGGGCACCATACCGCAGTTTTGGTGCATTTGCACTGTGGGCATACTATGACAAAACCAAGTAAAACAGCAGCGCGGGGTGAGCGCAGCGCCGATACAGTACTACGCGCGGTAGCCATTGCAGCTGTGGTGCTGATCCATGTGCTTTCTAGTATTCAGCCGTCACCGTTTTATGAAACTGCAGGTGTATGGCAGTGGGTGGTGGTGGGGTTAGATCAAGCTGCACGCGTCAGTGTTCCGTTGTTTGTAGCGCTTTCGGGCTATGGATTGTGGCAGGGATATGGCGAGCGTTTGAGCTTAGCTGCTGTTCCTGGTTTTTGGTATCGGCGCGTCACAAAGTTGCTGCCCACCTATGTGGCGTGGAGCATTGTATTCGCAGTTGTGTTCATGATCTTTCCAACTTGGACTACCCGGGAAACGCTGCCAAGTTTTCCTTGGCAACTGGTGTGGGGCCGAGCTGATTATCATTTGTACTTCGTGCCGATGATTTTGCAGCTGTACTTGTTATTTCCCGTGTTGACTTGGGTGCAACGGCGGTGGCCAAAAGTGTTGCTGCTGAGTGCCCTGCTGCTGCAACTGAGTTGGTATGCGTACTACAGTTATGGCAAACACGTACCGCTCGATTTGGTATTCTTTGCGGGAGATAGCGAACAGTACTTATGGTCACCCAACTGGGTGTGGTACTTCGTGTTGGGAATGCAGCTGCCAAGTGTGCTGCAGTATCTGCGGCAGCGGTATGTGTTTAGTGTATTAATTGCTATGAGCACACTCGTGTGGATGGGTTTGGTAGTTGGGGCAGTATCAGCAATCAATACTGGCATTGATCCATTGTTGGCACTTAAGTTTACACGGTTTGAGGTGATGCTATATGCAACGCTGGCTGTAACAACGATGTTAGTGGGAGCTCAGTCAATCAAAAAAGTTCCGCGCGTTGTAGAGCTGCTTGGCGTGTGGTCGTACCACATCTACTTGTCCCACACACTTGTGTTGCGGGTGATTTTTAATATTTTACTCAGGTAAGAGCGTATCAATTTTGCTCGCCAGAATAAAGTCGTTTTCCGACAGTCCCTTGACCGCGTGAGTTGACAACGTTATGCGCACGTACCGATAGTTGTGCAGATTAATATCTGGATGATGGCCTTCGGACTCAGCCAGTTCGGCCACTTGATTAATGAAACGAACTGCTGCTCCAAAATCAACAAATTTGCAGTTGCGACTGATAGTTTGCTGCTGCACGTCCAGAAACCACTTGGGGTGGAGTTCCGTTTGTAGTTGCCGCGCTTGGGCTGAGTTGAGTCGGTCAGCTTCGCCTTCGCAGGCGGCACAGTGTTTTTGGGAGAGGGTGTTCATAGATGCCTAGTATACTAGATCTTTTTCTCCGTTGAGGTAGCGTTGCGCAAGTAGTGCAACTTTGGAGTGGTAGCTGTCCCAGTTTGCGGGAAAGGAGTCTTTGGTGACCTCGATATTGATTTCAGCGCCGTCGCAGGTGACGCCGGTTGCTGTGAAGGGCGTGTTGGTTTGGTG
>CAZBMX010000023.1:0-10326 GCA_964493195.1 uncultured Pseudomonadales bacterium | reverse complement strand
TTTGGTGACCGATGACAAAATTGGTGCGGCAGTAGCCAAGGAGCTCAAGTTGCCATTTGTGGCGCTGACGAAAACTGCAATTCCTGACGATATTTTGCAGGTAATTCCAGAGGAGATGGCGCGACAGTTTCGCATCATAGCGTTTGATCGGGATGACAAAGGCATTAAAGTAGCGCTGACTGACCCAGGCCAGCAGCAGCCGCTCAAAATGCTTGCCAAAAAAACTGGCCAGGCTATTTTGCCGCACTTTGCGACGGACTTGGACGTCGACAACACGCTTGCACTCTACAAAAAAGACTTGCAGAAAAGTTTTGAACAGTTTCTGGAAGAGGGTATTACGGCAACGGGTGACCTAAACGAAGACTTGCCAGTGGAAAAAATGGTTGACCTATTGCTGACTACCGCTTACAAAGAAAATGCTTCAGATATTCACATCGAACCAGGTGAGAAAAAATCATTGGTACGCTTCCGAATTGATGGTATTTTGCATGATGTCTTGGTTGTACCCAAGGCAATCCATGATCGCATTGTCACGCGCCTGAAGGTCTTGTCTAGTTTGCGCACCGATGAACACCATGCCGCCCAAGACGGCAAAATCCGCTTAGATATGAAGGAAGAGCGGCTGGACTTGCGTATCTCAATCTTGCCAATTGTGGATGGCGAAAAAGTAGTCATGCGGTTGTTGTCATCTAAGTCCAAAACATTTTCGCTGCCAGATTTAGGCATGAGCGAAAATGATCACACCAAAGTCGTCAAAGGCTACTCACGCGCGCACGGCATGATTTTGTCCACTGGCCCGACGGGATCAGGCAAAACAACCAGCATTTACTCGATTCTCAAAGTTCTCAACACCCGCGAAAAAAACATTACGTCTATCGAAGACCCAGCTGAGTACAAGGTGGCGGGTGCAAATCAGGTGCAGGTTAACCCTAAGACAAACCTCACCTTTGCTCAGGGGTTGCGCTCGATTTTGCGGCAGGATCCAGACTATGTGTTTGTGGGCGAAATCCGTGACAGCGAGACGGCGACGATTGCGGTCAATGCTGCTATGACGGGGCATTTAGTGCTGTCTACACTGCACACCAACTCTGCTGCAGCAACGTTTCCACGCCTGATTGACATGGGTGTGGAGCCATTCTTGGTGGCTTCCACCGTGAACGTGGTGGTCGGACAACGTTTGGTTCGTAAGATTTGCCCGGAGTGCCGAGTTTCCTATGTGGTTAAGTTGACCGAATTGACCAAGCACTTTAGCGAAGAGTTGATTACCAAACATTACGTCCCAGTGGGCAAAGAAAAAGAGATGCGGCTGTACAAAGGAGAGGGTTGCAAGAAATGCCATTTTACCGGCTACCAGGGTCGGATTGGAATCTACGAAGTGCTTGAGGTTTCTAAGGAAATTCGCGAACTGATTACTGCCAAAAAAGATTCAGACGTGATCGAGCAACAAGCAATTGCCGAAGGCATGACGCTAATGCTCGACGATGGACTTGACAAAATTGCCAAGGGTTTGACCACAATAGAAGAAGTACTGCGCGTAACTACCACGGAATCGGAGTAAGAACTTTATGCCACTTTCATCGCTACGACTCTCTGGCAGTGACAAAATCACGCTTATCAGCAATCTGTCTACCATGCTTGCAGCTGGTATTCCCATTATGGAGTCCGTGCGCTCGATCATGGCTGAGTCCAAAGGAAATCAGCGAAAGGTGTTGGAAACTTTGGAAAGTGATTTGGGCGCGGGCAATCACGTCCATGCCAGTTTTGCTAAGTTCCCCAAAGTCTTTAATAAAGTTACCGTCAACCTAATCAAAGCTTCTGAGGAAGCAGGCAACTTAGAAACTACGCTCAAAGACATCAAAAAAAACATCCAAGACGAAATGGAGTTCACAGATAAGGTAAAGTCAGCACTAATGTATCCGGTGTTTGTCATGATTGTGTTTGTGGCGGTTTTTTTGGGCATTTTGCTGTTTGTTGTGCCCAAAATTTCTACTGTTTTTACACGTCTTCGAGTAGAACTGCCTTTGCCAACTCGAGCAATGATTTTTATCTCCAATGCGATGGTCAACAATACCGTGCAGTTGCTAATTGGTGTAGCAGCGGTGATTCTGATTTTGATCTATTTATTCCGCAGTCAGCGCGAGTTTATGTTGCGGATGTTGTTCTCGTTGCCGGTGATTTCAAAGTTAGTGGAGCAAATCGACCTAACGCGTTTTTCGCGCAGCATGTACTTACTGCTCAGTTCCGGCTTGCCGATTGCAACGGCGCTGGAGCTAGCGGCGGATGTGGTATCTAAGCCAGAAGTTCGGCATTTAATTACGCACGCGAGAGACACGGTGGTTGCCGGCCAGTCCTTTGCCGAAGGCTTGCGCTCGCGCAAAAACGGCATTCCGGGCATGATGATCAAGTTGATAGAAGTAGGCGAGAAAAGTGGCACGTTAGACAAGTCGATGCTGGAGATTTCTGAGTTTTTGGATTATCACGTGTCCAAGAATCTCAAAACTGCCACCGCTATGCTCGAACCCATTATGTTGGTAGGTGTAGGTGTTGGCGTGGGTGCCATGATGATGGCGATTATTGCGCCGATTTATGGGTTGATTGGGAATGTGGGGGCAAGATAGAGTATGTTTTTTTCAGTTGACGTACTGCTCCTTCACCGTACTTTTGAACTCCTTCTCGCGACCTCCCAGTGTATCTTGCATGTCACCTCATCAGTCGTTCAAAACAACTGAAAAAAACATACTCTATCTTGCTGGGATAATTGTTCGAGACGTTTGGCACCTTCTCCAAACTCAGGGAATTGTCTCCAGTTAGTGTTATCCGATTCCATAATACCTGTTGTCGGCAATTCCGTGCTCCAATGCACGCAATCAGACTTACCTGGGATTTATGATAGTTGAAAGCTTCAGTTGACGTACGGCGCCTTCACCGTACTTGGGTAGTTATGTTGCTTGCGAAACAAATGGCGACAAATTTACTGTATCAGTGCCTGCACCTTGGTCAAAAACTCATCTGGGTTGAGATCGGCTTTGATGAAGCAGTCTTTGGCGCCTTTTTTGAGGGCTTCTTTGATGACGGGGTCGTGAGCGAGGTTGGTGAGTAAGACGATGGGGCCATTTTTCAGTTTTGGTTGTTGGGTTTCGAGTTCACCCAGAATAGCGATGCCATCAAGTTGGGGCATCATGACGTCAAGCAGAATCAGATCGTAGCCACCAGCAAGGATTTTTTCCAGGCCAGTTTTACCGTTGGCAGCAGTTTCTACTACGAAGCCAGCTTGAGTGAGTACCTCATCGTAGAGATCACGAATGAACAAATCATCATCAATGAGTAAGATTTTTTTGCCAGTGGTTTTGGATGTATCGGTAGTAGGCATATATAGTAATCGCTGATAGACACTATGTCAGCAGAATGTATAGTATATAGTGTACTATAAACCAGTTGGTGTAGTTAGCAATGTATTCGAACAGACTACTCTAACATTAGTGATGAGTAATCTGCAAACGACTGCTCCCGAAATTGAGTTCCATCGGGAGGATACCACATTTTCCGTATACTGCGCAAAGCAGTTTTTTTCTGATGATTGGGAAAGTAGTGAATTGCGTGATTTGGTTGAACAGGCGCGCGAGACCTACCGCATTTACAGTCCCACCATACCGTGCTTTGATTCCTACGACGCAAAATCTGCGGTCTACTTGGTTCGTGCGCAGTATCCAATTGAGTATTTGGGCGACACTACGCTAGTGAACGAGTGGGTCACACTCAGATTTGTTCCCGCGTGGGGCACACCGTTGCTGAGCGAAGATCTTAAACACTACACTGTAGATTCGGCGATTGGCTCTCGCAGTCTAGTTGATCAGATTGGCGAGCGGTTGTTTGAAGTTGGTCCTGCTGATGCTGTATCACGTTTGTATACGTACTCAAGATTCTGTGCGAGCAGGCCAGCAGCTGAAGATGAAAACCAACAGTGGTTGGTTAATGCGTATTGGCAAGCTGCGGGCATTCGGACTAAAAATCGCTGGACCGCCGTAGCATTTGCACTGATGAACACGCTATTTCTAGATCAGGTCCGCCAACAGCACGGTGACAATTATTTGGCTATCACTGCGCAGATTAATGAAAAGGTTGAACGAACAGTTTTTCTCCCTGGGCTGCAACAAGTTGATCCGCAGGCCACACTCATGTTTCCGTTTGCCTACCAGGTGCTGCAGTTTGACTCGCCCGCTCGAATTTATCTAAATAGAGCAAAGTACAGCGAGTATTTTTACCGTTTTCCAGGCTATTTCTTCAAAGTGCCAGAACTTGTTGCAGCTTTGGCAGAGTTAGTCCATCAAGGCAAACTCGCTGTTGCTGTATTGGAGCAATATCTTGATCAGCCATGGACGGAGGTAGTACATAATCCGAATTACCAGCACCTACATCGTATGGGCGAGTTGTTGACAGCCCCGCAAACTGTTAGTGGCTTGCCAATGTCGAGTGTGGAACTGCGCCAGTTCCTTGACCAACGGGTGTCTGATGGGGTACAACTACGCCTAGTTACTCAGTCGTTTGCGCAAAATCGATGCGCTCAGCTACTTGCAAGTGTTACAAAGAAAGAGTTTTAGCATGAAACAATTGCCACGCTATCGTTTGCAGCCAATAGTCATATCCGTACAGGTTGCCCATGAGCAGAAGCACGTCACATATCAACCGTCTGGCGTGGTGACATTCAGTCATCCCGAGTTGACTGCGCGCGGAGGTGCGAACGCGATTGACATTCCACTCGAAAAGCAGTTTCCCATCGCGTTTGCGACATTGACGGATTTGGGCAAAGCCCTCTCAAGCTCTGCCAACTCACCTATGCTGGATGGAAAAAGCTTGCGCGAAGAGTACGACTTTGAGTTTCAGAATTACTTGGCGATGCTACAAACGGCACAGGAGCGGGGTCAGGTCGAGCCAGAGTATGGATCATATGTGTACGACGTGGTTACTGGCAATTTGTTTTTGGTTGCACCTGAGCGGTGGCACCGGACAGCTTTGGTGACGAGCACGGGCATGTTGCTCACCGATGTCGGCAAGCAACAGAACTGGCACCAGGTGCGGGGGTTGCTCGAGCACAAAACAGTTGGGTTTATTGGTGCGTCTGTGGGAGGAAATTTAATCGAGGGTGTCATGCGTGAAGCTCGGCCTGCGATTGCCAAAGTGGCAGATCCAGATTGGGTTGAGACGAATAATCTCAATCGGCTCGAACGCGGCTCAATCGAGTACTTAACACAAAGCAGGGCATCGCGTGGCGACTACAAGAACGCGTATGAATTACATCGTTGGAATAAAGCCGAGCTGGCAGCTTATCGCCAACAATTGGTGGATCCGTATTCTCAGTGGTATGTGTACGCAGAAGGTTTGACGGAAGACAACATTGAGCGCTTTTTCTTGGGCGATGGCGATGAGCCAAAGCTTGATTTGGTCGTTGAGGAAGCAGACGACTTACCTCTCAAAGTACTGGTCAGAAAGTTCTGTCGCAAACATGGCATTCCGGTGCTGATGCTGAGCGATTTTGGTCACTGCGCATTTGCGCAATTCTGGGATTTTGCGCACAACCCAAACGCATCGCTCGGGTTTGATTGTTCAGATGAACAGCTAGAGGCTGCAGTGGCAACAGCTATGACAAGCGGCAATAGGGAAGACGTTTTTCATTTGATTGAACTAATGTGTGGTCAAGAATATGCACGGGGTGAGTTTGCAACTTGGATCCGCGGCGAAGGTGAACAACCCACCAGTAGTTTGCCACAATCCGGCGCCACAGCTATGATCTCCGGTGGCATTGGTGGGAAGCTGGTTACGCAGTATTTTTTGGGACATGCCATTCCGCGCTACCGAATGTACGACTTCGCAACCGGTGAAGTAATTACCAAACAGTAAATTATGGCTCAACTAACCCTCGCTCAAAATCCTTGGGAACAAACACTATTAGCGAGAACAGAGTTCTTAGCAGCTCCACCACAGTTGCAGCTTGAGTATCTGTGTCAGTTTGGCATTGTAGCGCCCACCAGTCATAACAGCGTGCCACAGCGATTCAAGATTTTGCCCGAACAAACTGCCATCGAACTGGTGCTTGATCGCAAGTTTGTCCTTGCGTATTCAGATCGAGTTGGCCGCCAAGCTGCAGTGAGTATGGGCTGCGTGGTAGAGAGCATTGCGTTGGCTGCAGAGTGGTACGGTTGGCAGACCAACTGTGAGTATGTGCCGGTGACCCCAACGAGTGTGTATCCACACGTGGCTGGCCAAGAGCGATTCGCACCAGTGGCTCGACTCACGTTTACGAATATTGCTGATGCAGTAGAAGCAGATCGCGAATGGCCTCGCTTGCTGCTAGAACGAAAAGTCATTCGTTCGGAGTATGATCGAACTCAAGTCATCCCAGAGGCTGTATTGCAACACATAACACTTGGTACCGAGCAGCGATTTCCAGCTGTACAGCTGCACTTGATTACGGGCACATTGAGTTTGCGCGCGTTTGGCAAGTTCCAGGAAAATGCAGATCGATTTGTAATGGAAAATCAACAGTTCGCGCACGAGCTAGGGGAGTGGCTGCTTCCCAATGACGAAACGAGCACTCCATATGCCATGCGCGGTGTCGAGTTTGGTTTTGACGATGCATTCGCTCAAACAGTGCATAATGGTTTGCTGGGTAAGCAGAGACTGCTACCGGACCAAGTAGCAGCGTTTGCCAAAGGTGGTAAAGTTGGGGTAGAAAGTTCAGCAGCAGTGGCAGTTTTGACTGTAGCCAAAGATGATCAGGCTTCTCGATTGGAGGCAGGAAGAGCGTATCTGTGGGCTGCATTGGAGCTGTGGCACGCTGGGTTTGCGACTGCCGTTCATGCTGGCATTACTGAGGTGGATTGGGTGACCACCATGTTCGCGGCGTCAATGCTGCATACAAGCCGCAGGCCTGAAATGGTGTTTCGAATTGGTAAACCGAAACGAGAAGCTGATTGGCAGCGACCACACGCCAAACGACCGGCTTTAGCAGACTTAATGGTCTCACCTCATTAGCGAAATAGTCCTCGTTTAGGTTTTTTCTGCCATATTCTTTTTGAAAAAATCAGTCGATTGTATCATTTTTTCATCCCGTATATACTGAGTTCATGCTTGCCGTTGAATTGGTATTGGGTGTCATTGCTTTTTTTCTGAACACGTACTTTGCGCTTGTGGTATTTTTTCGCAATCATCGCAGCTGGACACACCGGCTGTTTTTGTTATTGGCGCTGATTATCAATGTCTATATCGTCACTAATTTTTTCTCGCTACATCCGCCGGAAGCAACACCGGAAAATCAACTGCTGTGGATTAGGCTGGTGATGGCAGTTGTGGCATTTATTGGTCCCACCGTTTTGTTGCTGGTGCATACATTTCCCAAGTCACAGTTGCTGATGTCGCGCCGTTGGGTGGGAGTGCTCGGTTTACTCGCAACGGGGACTTCGTTTGCTTCACTTACCCCGGCAATCTTCAGTGGCATAGAGTATCCTGCAGGGCAACCGGTTCCGACCCCTGGGCCATTGATTCCTTTGTACTTTTTGGATTTTGTTGGCCTAGTTGTGGTTTCGATTGGACTGCTGATTTACAAGTATCGTAAAGCTCAGGGTCTTGAGAAAATTCAACACTTCTATTTTCTGATTGGCGTCATGATTACGTTTTCGCTGATGGCTATCACCACCACGGTGATGACGGTGATTTTGAAGTTTACGGGCGCAGTCTTTTTGGGGCCATTAGTGATTGTCTTTATGATTGGGTCAATTGCGTACGCGATTATGAAGCACCAATTCTTAGATATCCGGCTCATTATTGCTCGAACGGTTTCTTACGCGTTAGTTGTATTCACCAGCGCGGCTCTTTATGCCGGTGCTATGCTCGCGTTTCAGGCAATCATGACTGATCAACCGTTGTCTTTGTTGCAGTATCTGGTCACTACTTCCTTCACACTGATATTGATGTTTAGTTTTCCCGCTTTACGGCGATTGCTGGAACACAAAACAGAGTCAATCTTTTATCACCGTGACTACAACCAGGCTGAATTACTCAAAAAAATTAGTAAAATCTCAACATCTATTTTGAGTTTGTCAAAATTGGTAGAAGGCTTTGTGAGTGTAATTACGGATGAAATGAAGGTCTCCGCCATGTCTATCGCCATCGGCCAAGCAGATAAAAAAGTGGCGTTGTATGGATCAGAAAATATTTTTTTATGTAACGATGAGACGTGTAGCACGGCACACTTGCATGATAACTATCAAATCTACAATCGCTTTAAAGCCAGCATTCAGGAAAGCCAAGACCAGATATTGGTTTTTGACGAAATGCCCGAGGGTTTAACAAAAACTTTGATGCGCGAGCGACAGTTGGCGGTAATTTTACCGTTGGTGGTGAGCAACTCGCACTTAGGATGTTTGTTATTGCGAGAAAAACAAAGCGGTGCTGCATACTCCACCGAAGACATACGCACATTGCAGTTAATCGCGCCACAAGTAGCAATTGCGTTGCGCAATGCACTGTCATTCGAAGAAATTCGGCAGTTTAACGTAGTCCTAGAGGATGAAGTGGAGAAGGCAACGGGCAAGTTACGCAGCGCCAACAAGAGCCTGAAGGAATTGGACAAATTGAAGGACGATTTCGTTTCTATCGCATCACATGAGTTGCGCACACCTATGACCGCTATCAAATCGTACATTTGGATGGCATTGAGCGGCAAAGGTGGCAAGCTCACCAAGAAACAGCGCTATTACTTGGAGCGATCGTATTTGTCCACAGACCGTTTGATTAAGCTGGTCAATGACATGCTCAACATTTCGCGCATTGAGTCACACCGAATTGCACTAACTGTGGGCAAAGTAAACTTGCACGCGCTTGTGACCGAGATGGTAGCAGAGATTAAGTCGCGAATTGACGAACTCAACATCCAAGTTACAGTAGAGGATAGCTGCACTACGCCAGGAGGAAAACCAGCGGGTGCAGTGCCGGAGGTGATAGCTGACATTGATAAAATCAGCGAGGTCATTATGAACCTGCTCGGCAACGCGCTGAAGTTCACTCCGCGCAAGGGAACGATTACCATTTCATTTACCTTGGATGAGGATGAACTCATCACACATGTGACCGACAGTGGCGTGGGCATGTCTGAGGAAACGATCAGTAAGCTGTTTCAGAAATTTGGTTTAATTAAGGGTTCATACAAAACCAACCAGACTGCATCACAGGGTACGGGATTGGGCTTGTACATCAGCCGCGCAATTGTTGAACTGCACAAAGGAAAAATTTGGGCAACTTCAGCTGGTGATGGAAAAGGATCGACATTCAGTTTTTCGCTGCAAGTGTACTCACCGCGTGCATTCAGCAAACTTGAGGGCGAGTTTAAAAAACGACAAGATGTTGGTATTATCAGAACCCGGACTAGTTTCTGGGTGTAGAGTCGGGGAAAAGCATATATACTGAGACTATGTCTGCCCTGCGCGCGCCACGCTCGAGTTTACAGCGCCAAAACTTACAGTCAGGATTTACGCTCATTGAGTTGATTTTAGTGATGGGAATTCTGGCGGTATTGTATGCGATGAGTTCAATCAGTTTATCTCGTTTAATCCCACGCGCAGCGGTGACGACAACTGCTGAGACAATTCGGTCAGAACTTCGTTTGTTGCAAGCGCGAGCCATGCAAGGTGACATTGGTTTGGAGGGAGGCCCATCGGAATTTGGAGTAAGGTTTGCTGGTGACCGCTACACCTTTTTTGAGGGGCCAAATTATAGTCCCAGCGGCACAAGCAACGTCGTGACAGTGTTAGAGGAAGCAGTAACAATTTCAAGCACGCTACCGAATGATACGGTGATCTTTGAGCGGGGAAGTGGCGAAGTTAGTGGATATACTGCCGGTCAGGACACGATCACATTTTCCAATACTCAGTCGGGCGAAACCACCTCACTGCGAATCAACAAATATGGAGTACTTCTTGATGAATAAGCTGCGTCAGCGCCTTGCACTTTTCAATAATCGCCGCAACCAAGCAGGCCAGTTGCTGATTGAGTTGTTAGTTGCAATTGGCGTGGCTGCATTGATTATTCCCGCACTGTTGAGTGGCTTTATCACCACCAGGGAGGGAAAAGTGCAGCAGGAGCAACGGCTGGCTGCCGCGCAACTTGTCCGCGAAGGTGTAGAAGCGGTGCGCGCGATTCGTGATGAGGATTGGGATGGCATTGCCACCAATGGGACGTTCTATCCGGCAGTACAATCTGGAGCTTGGGTGCTGACAGCAGGTTCACAAACGATAGATACACTTACCCGAAGTGTCACAATTTCCGATGTGTATC
>CAZBMX010000022.1:0-10582 GCA_964493195.1 uncultured Pseudomonadales bacterium | reverse complement strand
GTTCACACTGATTTGAGACTAGCCTCGTTAGTTTCAACGATGGTCAGTGAGAATTTACTGGCGCTGCTTCATATCAGACGTGAAACACTATTGAATGTTATTAACGAGCAAATTGACCGCATAAATAAACGTGTGAATTTTTTAAAACTAAAGCAATCAAGGATAAGTTCTCCTTCTGAATTCATTTCTGAACAAAGATTCGATGAACGAGCTCTACACTTAGTACAAGAGTCAGCATCGGTCCTACAACTTGTATATGCACTGAACACTGCAAAAGCTTTGCTTCAGGATGAAACGAGCAATGCAGCAAATGAAAATCATATGGATCGTGGAATCCATGAGACGTTCGCCTTTCTAGACGACCACAGTGTTCAACTTTCGGATCAGGCAATCATCATGGGCATTAGTAAGATAGCTGATATTTGTCCATACCTTGTTGTGCCATTACCGATTGTAAAGATTTTTGTAACAAGGTTATTGAATTTGCCAGTTCCGAACGCTGCGAAAACTATAGCAAAAATGAGCAATTATCTTTCATCTGCTTTCTCGGCAATGCAGTCAGCCAAAATTAATATGTACTCAGATACCGATGACATTTGGGATGAACCAAAGCAAACGGCAAAATATCGAACAGAAGAACTTAGCGAGTTAAAACTACTCATGGATCGTCTTGCTAACAAATGGGGTCGAAAGCAATCAGAAGTATTCTGATATCTTTCGAAGTGAGAACGAAATAACAAAAAATCCCGCCTAAACTAGCGCGGGATTCTTTCGGCTCAGAACGTGACCGGTGAGGAACCTTCTGAGATAAGTCCACTATAGCAAATTTATATAAGCTTGTCAATATATATCATAAATAGTCAATTGTTTTTCGTTTGCAGGCATCGGTGACACAGTTGATACAATTAAGTGATTAGGCCAGCCCGAATCGACAATTATCAAATGGTGCATCTGTATGTCAATGAAATCGAGTGAGTATCCCTTCTCTGTGTTCAGCTTTCTCTCTGAACATGCTGGAATAGCTGACACAACAGAGGGAAAACTTGCTAATGAGTTTAGACGCGGAAACGAGGACGATGTTGTCAGAAGATTAAATAATTTAATAATCGACATTCAAGTCTTTACCAGACAAAAAGACGCAATAAGTACGGTTCAGACAGAAATAAATATGTTATTGGATGCGTATACTTTGTACAAGAGTGGGCACTTGACTAAACAAGAATATACACGACGGTATGAATTTGCCCTGAAAAAGTGGGTGCAGCAAGTAGGCAAGGAGTTTTTTCTTGCCCATTTAGAGGGATCGGGGACTTCGGGTCAATACATTCAGTATCTACGTGGCCTAGGCATTCTTACTGATGTAAGCGTTGATCTGAATCGTTGGGGTGATTTGGCAGAAATTACTCGGCAAATACAAGACGTCGTCACAGAAATTGCCACTTTTCCTATTGATTTTTCTGGGTATCTCTCAGTGGTGGAGGTAGATCCTTCTAACCTTAACGAGACTTTCAGGCAGTTGCATGAAATGTACTTTGCTGTACACCAGTGTCTGCAAATAATTGCAAGAGTGGAAGAACAAGGGAGGGATCAGCCTGGTGGCGGATTGAGTCAGGCAGTGGGACAGAAAGATGTCTTGAGAGAGTTATCCATGTTCTTGACAGAGGCACTTACATCAATTCTTAAGGCGTACCCGAAACATGTTTTTGTTTTGCCGAAGCGACTATCGCTGTTCTTACTCAGGAGCAAACAAGCTCGTGAGATGTCTGAGCTCAAACGGATTATTAAACAAAAACGTGAAGCCTATGCCGACAGCTTGCGTGTTGCCATGGCACTTGGATATGAAGTAGGTGTGAACAACCAGCACTATAAAAAATCTGACAAGACTTAATGATGTCAAATTCGGAGAGCAACTAGTTGTCTATCCCACTCTCGCTAGCTTCCAAAAACTCCAGCAAATCCGCATCTTCTTTCAGAACCCTTCCCATCTGGCGGTCATCGTAGCGCATCTCAGCCATCCACTGGTTCACCGAAGCTGCCCAACTGCCGTTGCTGCTGGGGGTATACTTGGTCATAATTTGTTCAGGAGTGGTCAAGCCGCGGTCGATGTAGTTGGCTTTGAGTTCGCGGGCGGCTCGTTCGAAGCCGTCCTCGTAGCGATCAAACGTCAATGTTCCCCGGGCATGAACGCCAAAGCCCAGGCAGTTGTTTGACCCCTCGGGGATGACTTTGCACAGATTGCTCTCTTGCATGGCGATGGCGGGTACCAGGCGGAAATCTATGCCGTACTTGTCGGCAAGGTCTACAAAAAACTGGCCGTACTGGTCATACGGGGTGAGCGGTGAGTTGTGTCGCTCGAGGAAGTTAGCTACTAGACCAGCTCGAGCATCTGCTGTTTCGATGACTGCTGCAACTCCAGCTGGTTGCGATTCCTGTTCGAGTGGAGCGCTGATGCGAACTGCACCCAAGACGGCAGGCTGATTGACCGCAGCTTGTTTGCGCGCATTCGAGTATTGGATAGTTGCGATGCTGGTCAGGATCACCCCAGCCGCCAACAAAACCCAGGAAAAACTAAAAAAAAGTGTCTTCATAGGAGTTCTCATACAGAGTATAGCAAATTGGTGCTGTGATTGCAGTACTGCTTCGGGCTGACATCCGGTATAGTACTGCGTAGAGGAGTATGCAACTGAAACGTGTGTCATCAATGCTGGCTGCCCGACTGCGCGCTTGGAGTGGCAATAGTGTGTTCTTGCTTGCATTTTTTATTACAGTCGCGGCCATTTTTTTTAGATTTTACAACTCAGAGAATGTGTTGTTTTTCATTTATGATCAAGGAAGAGACGCATGGGCGCTCCAGTCTCTGGCTGCGGGAGATTTGACGCTGATCGGTCCAACCAGCGGTTTGCAAGGTTTTTTCTTGGGCCCGTTTTGGTACTACATCGGACTACCGGGATTTCTGCTGACCGGTGGCAGCCCATATGGTATTGGGCTGTGGTATGTGGCTCTCACCTGTTTGGCATTTCCTTTGTATTGGCAAATCAGCAAGAAATTGTTTCCTAACCAGACTGTCTGGCAGTTGTCCTTGTTCGCGCTGCTTTGCTTTGTGCCAGGAAGCTTGCATGGCTCACTGTTCATCTGGAATCCGCTACTCTCAATTCCATTGCTGGCGGCAGCTATCTGGTGTTTGTTTCAGGCGCGCAAGTCTGTGGTGTTCCTGGGGGTGGCATTTTTACTGCTTGGGTTGATGTTGCATGCTGAATTTGCGTATGGGGTGTTTTTGATTCCCGTGCTGTTTGTGCTAATTTTCTGGATTCGTCAACGATTTGCGTTGCGTGACTATTGTGTAGCTGCAGTTGCGATAGGTGTGACCATACTGCCGCAGGCAGTGTTTGAGCTGCGTAACGATTTTTTGATGACCAAAGCTCTGGTGGCTGGCATCCTGGGCGGCCAAGACAGTGTTTCTCTGCTTCAGGTGTGGCGTACACGTCCACTGCAACTGTTTACCGCAACACAAGATTTGCTGGTCGGTAATCTGCCGGGTGGTGTTCTGATTGCAGCTGTGGCTGTTGGTTTAATCGGATGGGCGTTCTATTGGCTGCGGGCGCATGCACGAACGCTACTTACTGCAGACACCCGATATTTTTGGCAGCTGATTGGGGTGATTGCTGTTACACCTTTTGTTGGGTTCCTGTTTTGGACTGGTAATTCGGGCAACTTCTTTTCATACTACATCACCGCACATTTCATCGTGCTTGCTCCCCTGCTTTTGTTGGGAGCAAAAACACTGCTGCAGCTTCCATTGTTTGCGGGTTTGACCAAGCAAACAAGGAATACCATGGCGATTGTCATTCCAGCAGTGTTGGTAGCCTCGCTCCTGACATTTTCCTGGCAATCTTTGGCGCAACGCGTTATTTGGCCACACAACGATGCGAGCATGCGCGTGATTGATCAGGCAACCGAGCTCGTACTTGATTGGGAGGCGCATGATCGGCAGCGGATTGAATCTGCTAGGCCAGATTTACTGCCATACACCAGTGCCACTGTCACCTATACACCAAACGTATATACGGCCCAGTATGATTATTTTTTGCACTGGCGATCTAGCGAGCGTGAGCAGCGGGTACCAAATACGCAACTTCAAGATGAACATGCGCTGGTCTATGCAATCATCGAGCCAGATCGGGAACTGCCAGAACGAAGTTTTATTCCCTGGTATCAGCGAGTTACGGCCGAGCGTGTGTTAGTGCGCAGGGTACACATGGGAGTGTTAGTACTTGAAACTTGGGCACGACCGGAGCTCGTGCTGGATGCTAGCGTTTTTGAGCCCTATCAGCCAGCAATTGGAGAGCTGCTGGGGTGGTAAACAACCGGTTCTTACTGGACAAAACCTCAAGAACGTGTTATCCTATAATTATATGTTTTCTCGAGTAAAAGTACTTGTTGCAGGGTTGCTGCTCAGTCTTTTGCTAACGCCGCTACAGTCTGTGTATGCAGCCGTCCCCAGCGTTGGTATTCACATTTTGCGTCCCGCCGAACTTTCTGCAGCCAAGCAGTTGGTGTCGCTAGAGCCAACTAACGCTGAAGCGTGGCAGTACGTCACCATTCCCTTCAGTTTGGACGACCTTGAACGCACAACTGAGTGGCGCGAATTTTTCGTACAAGCACGTGAGTATCGAATTATTCCAGTGGTACGTTTAGTCACTCGATTTGCAGATGGTGTGTGGCAAGTGCCGAGTCGCAAAGATGTCGTCCTACAACTGGACGCACTGAACCAGATGCCTTGGCCGACACCAGATCGGTACATCGTTATTGGAAATGAAGTCAACCACGCTGCGGAGTGGGGTGGCACGATCAATCCGGCTGAATACGCCCGAGTGCTTGTGTTTGCCAGCAACTGGGCGCGCACACAGCAGCACCCGTTTACTGTTTTGCCAGCCGCAATGGACTTAGCTGCTCCCAATGGCAGCACCACCAAGGAGGCATTTGCGTACCTAGACGCCATGCGTGCTGCTGAACCTGATGTTCTGGCAGCGGTGGATGTCTGGAACTCACACTCGTACCCCAATCCCGGTTTTTCCGCTTCGCCACAGCGAACAGGCAAAAACTCGCTGCGTGGCTTTGAGCACGAGCTTGCGTATCTCAAGCAGCACACCGGCAAGGACTTTACCGTTATCATCACCGAGACCGGCTGGCAGGACAATGCCTCTACTGGAAGATGGTTGTCTGCGTACTATGAATACGCTCTGCGTCACGTGTGGAGTCACCCACAAGTCATCGCGGTGACGCCGTTTGTGTTGCAGGGAGCACCGGGACCTTTTGCCGGATTTAGTTTCCTGGATGCAAGCCAGCAACCCACGCGCCAGTATGTGGCGTTTCAGCAGGCTCTACAAAAACTAGTTGCTGAACACCATTTGTTAACCAGCGTCATTGCTCGATAGTGCCCCATGCCAAGCGTAAAAACTCGCCTTACCATCACGCTCGACTCTGAGATTTTATCTCGGGTGGACGCTCAGATTGACGGACATAAGATTCGTAATCGCTCCCATGCCATCGAGTTGCTGGTGTCTGCTGGTTTGCAGCCGAAAGTAACCACTGCGGTCATACTTGCTGGCGGTGCGGGCAAGCTCGCTGCGTTGTCTTTGGTTCATGAGCGCCCTGCGCTGTCTGTCATGCTCGAACATCTCAAACGGTTTGGAATCACCAAGGTTATTCTCTGCGCCGGCAGCCACCAGGCAGAAATAGCCGCGCGCTTTGGTGATGGATCACACCTGGGCTTGTCGCTGTTGTATGTGGAGGAAGTCAAGCCCCAGGGAACTGCGGGCGCGTTGCGTTTGGCTCAACCCCTGATCGGCGCGCAGCCATTTCTTGTGGTGCACGGAGATGTGTTGACCGAACTCAATGTAGCGGAGTTTATTCAGTTTCATCTAGAGCAAAACACCATCGCAACTATTGGTGTGAAACCGCGCATGGGCGAAGCCAAGTACGGCCAAGCATTTTTGCAGGGCAATAAAATCGTTAAGTTTTTGCAACGAGGTGCAGATCGAGGTATTAGTATTGTAAACACGGGGCTGTACGTCTTGGATGCGAGGGTTTTCGAGCGCATTCCGCGCAGGGGTGTGTGCAAGCTCGAAACCGATATCTTTCCCAATCTGGCAGAAGATGGAGAGTTGAGTGCGTTTTTGTTCCAAGGGCTGTGGCAGGAGCTCTAGCTGCCAAAAATCCAGTTTGCGATGTGGGTGACGATGTGTAGCTGCTCCAGGTAGTACTCTGCCACTGGCGAGGCGATGAGGAGTAGCGATTCCGCCATCAAATCGATAGTACTGGCAATCGTTCCCCGCAGCTTGTGCAGGCGAACCGTCAAGAGAATATTGATGATGGCAAACGCCGCATTTACGACTGCTTTGGCCAGCAGTAGATCAACGTCTTCCTTTTGCACCACGTGTAGAGCAAGTTTATCCACGTACTCGGCATACTCGTAGAGGAAAAACTTGGCTACTTCCCAAATTTCGGTGATGATACGGACGAGCAACAAGACTTCGGCGGTGGTATGCCACCATGAAACTATTCGGTGAAACCAGTTAACCGCTCCCTCTTCGACTTCTTCAGTTAAACTTGGGTGCAGGGTGTGCTCGGCAGAGTCTGGGTGCTGATGCGTAATGGGATTCTCGGCAAAAATCATGCTCTTATCTTAGCTGGTGGGAGGTGTGTGTGGCAAGCAGGGAGGGAAGAATTTGTCTAAATGATCACTCCCCCAATAGCCCGGTGGAAAAACGCCACCCCGCCCTTGAACAAAATTTCTTCGTACCCGCTGTAGTTGTCAATGTTCCCATCTTGGCTATAGCGGTACTCCCACTCGCCTTTTGTGAAACTGCTGGGTCCCCGTAACGACTGGAAGCTGAGTTCGGGTTGGGAGAGCGCGGCTTTTAGGAACGCGTAGGTGTCTTCTGCTTTGTCGGTATTGCCGGAAGTCATGCCACCGCAGTAGGATTGCATCCAGACAATCGTACCTTGAAACTTGACGATTTCTTGACCCGCTGATCTGGTGTGGCCGGTGTAACTATCCAGATATGACCAATCGCCCTGTGAAAAGCGGAACTCGATAAAGCCAGCTCGCTCGCTGTTTTGTTCGGGTGGTTTGCCGCTGGCATAGGTTGATTTGCCGGCAAGATCGACAAAGTTGAACAATTCATCCATGGTGTATGCGGGCTGCATATGATCTTAGTGAGCTACTATACGCGTTGGCGTTGACCAACCTGCGCCTTCTTGTTTAACCTGAAAACGATACGTCCTGCCTGGTACTAAGCCACCAATGGTGAGTTGCCCCTCGTCGCATCCGGCTGACGTGGTGTATTTGTACCAACGTGCAGAGTTTTCTGTATAGCGAATGGTGCAGGTGCCGCCGCTGTGTGGCCAGGAAATCGTGGCGTTGCCACTGGGAGCGTGCTCAGCTGAGTGGTGGCCATGATGAGCTGGCCAGGAACCCTCGCCCACCCGTTGAGTTTGGGATTGTGATGTTTCGCTTTTGGCTGAGCACTCGCCGCTGCAGGAGAATTCAAAACTTGAGCTTGAGGATTGGTGCTGATAGATGGTGGTGCTGGCTTGGACAACTGATGGCGTTATCGAAGCCATAACCGCCAAGAGTGCTAGACTTGCTAGGGATTGAGTTGGTTTGTGCATAGGGTCATCCTATAGTTTCTTTGTGAGAATTTCAAGTGAGACTGGATGATAGTGCTGTAGATGCAGCATGAGTTGAACTTCGTGAATGATACAATTCAGCGTATATGAAAGATCTGAAAGGTGCGGTCGTCGGTGGTGGTTTTTGGGCTGACTGTCAAATTGCCGCCTGGCAAGAAGTCCCTGGTGTTCATCTTGTGGCTATTTGCAACAGGACCGAGTCAAAGGCGGAAAAATTAGCGAAAAAGTATGCAATTCCCCATGTATATGCGGATGTTGCAGAAATGTTACGAGTAGAGAAACCCAATTTTTTGGACGTCATTACTAGTCCAGACACACACGCTGAGTATGTAGCTGTAGCTGCAGAGCTTGGTGTGCCAGTCATTTGCCAAAAGCCTTTGGCGCCAACTTTACAGCAAGCCCGACAAATGGTTTTGCAGTGTCAACAGGCCAAAGTTTCCCTGTATGTTCACGAAAACTGGCGTTGGCAAAATCAAATCCGGGCAGTCAAACGTGTGCTCGCTGCAGGCACAATTGGCAAACTGCATCGCGCTAAGATTTTGTACAACAGCAGTTTTCCGGTTTTTGAAAACCAGCCGTTTTTGAAGGAGCTTGAGCAGTTTATTTTGACAGATATGGGGACTCATATTCTCGATGTAGCAAGATTTTTGCTCGGTGAGGCAGAAAGTGTATACTGCCAAACCCAAAGTGTGACGCCAGGCATCAAGGGCGAAGACATGGCGAGTGTCGATCTGCGAATGCGCAGTGGCATGAGTTGTCACGTTGAGCTTTCTTATGCCTCAAAACTTGAAAATGAACTTTTCCCTGAAGTCTTTATGCAGATTGAGGGTGCGAACGGTTCAATTGAGTTGGCACCAGACTTATGGGTGCGAGTGACGACTTCTGATGGCACAACAGCCGAGCGATTCGAGCCACCACACTTCGCATGGGCGGATCCAAAATATGCCTTAGTACAAACAAGCATGGTTGCGTTGCACCAACATTTTTATGCTGTGCTGACGGGAAAGACTGCTGTAGCTGAGAGCACTGGACAGGACAATCTCAAAACTTTGGAACTGGTGTTTGCGGCGTATGAGTCGAGCAAACTTAATCAAGTGGTGCTGGTGTAACTATGACCGCTTGATTTTTTTGAGGAACACCATGCTTTCTACTGCCTCGGTGCTGACCAACTGATTTTTTTCAGGGTAGTGATTAACGGAAACAAGAGAGCTGCCATTGATTTGATTCTCAATTAGCAATATTTGCCCTGGTTCGAGTGAAAGGTTGCCCCATTGGAAGTAGTTAATTACTTTAAAAGTTGTCATTGGGCAATTGTAACATTTGTACTGAGGAGATGATCATAAATAGGTGATAGCACACTGCAGAATGAATACATGTAGCTACTTTTTCCCCTGCCTACTCCGCAGATACACCAATATTCCAACCCAAACTGTCTCACATACAAACCACGCTGCCCACTGATGCGCAACAGTGAGGTTGAAATCAAGTACTGTGGGAGGATAAGCAGCAAGAGCAACAAACCATGCCAGGATTACGAACGGGATGAGTACCGCGGTGAACCAATGACGAATCAATGAGCGAAATGTTTGACCTACCGCGCCAAACACTGAGCTGCCATACCCTCCATCGTGAAATGTTTTTTCTAGTGCGGTTCCTTTGACTAGGGAAAGCACTGCATTGCGCCAATAATCCACGTTGTTTGCGCGATATTCATACAGGGGGCCGATGAGAAAACACAGTAGGATGCCCACAAGCGCAAGTATCCAGAAATTGCTCATGTCATCTCTGGAAAGGTACTGGATGCCCAACAAGCCGACCTCGAGTGATAACAGCGTATTCTGATGGGAGCCAGCGGCGGCGGATTCATGGTCGAGACACGCGAAGTACGTAGGCAACAGGTCTTTGGCGCGTTGAGGAAACGGGTGCAAGCGTTTCATTTGTGAGCCAGGTGGGACTCGAACCCACGACACATTGCTTAAGAGGCAATTGCTCTAACCGACTGAGCTACTGGCCCGATTGGGGCGGGTGTATTATACCTGGCTGAGCCAATTCTCGATAGTGTTGTGCGCCAAGCAGGATTTGAACCTGCGACCTACTGTTCCGAAGACAGTCGCTCTATCCAACTGAGCTATTGGCGCGTATTGTTGTGTGGAATCCAACTCCCCAATTATACCAGCCGCTTTACTTCTTGGCTGCCCTAGCTCTCGGCACGGAGGCTGGTATAATGCAAACATGGACACACACTACCCCCTAGTGAACAAACTGGTCAACCTTTTCAATCTGCGCGAGCGGCTTTCTAAGATTGGTATTGATGGCGAAGAATCTTTCCAGCGCCCATTTATTACCGTTGGCCGTGAGCCTGGGTCTGGTGGTGCACCAATTGCTCAGGCAGTTGCCGAAAAACTCGGATATGAGTACGTTGATGAGCAAATTGTGGAAGAAATTGCACGCTCCACTAAGCGCCGCAAAGAAATCATCAAGGAAATCGATGAAAAAAGTCGCACGAAGATCGAGGACATTATTCATTCAGTCCTCAACACTGAGTATGTGCCAGAAATCGACTACGTATCCGAACTCGTCAGGGTGATTCTTGCATATGCCTATAAAGGTCGGACGGTGATTCTCGGCCGAGGTGCCAACTTTATCACGCCGTTTGCCCGAGGATTGCACGTCAATATCATGGCTCCATATAAAGTGCGGGTGCAGCGAGCGATGGATTTTGAAGGTCACTCAGAGCAGCGTGCCAAGGAAGTGATCGCCAAGGTGGAAAAGGAACGAGTAGATTTTGTGCGGCAGTACTTCAAAAAAGATGTGTCCAAACCCAACTCATATGATGTGACAATCAATACAACGTATTACCGTGTGCCAGAAGCCAGAGACATCATCATAG
>CAZBMX010000021.1:0-10633 GCA_964493195.1 uncultured Pseudomonadales bacterium | reverse complement strand
ATGGTTTCAAGAATCATATCTACTTTTCTATTGTAAACAATTTCTCAACGGTTGTGTTGAAATACTTTGCAATTTTTAGTGCGAGTAAAACCGATGGTGTGTAATTGCCCTTTTCAATTGCAATTATTGTTTGCCGAGTCACTCCAACTACTTTCCCAAGTTCTTCTTGTGTGACTTTATTTTTACTGCGATAGCTTTGGACGAAGTTGTTAACAGTCTGACTCATGGTATTGATATTTTACATGACGAAGCAATTTTTGCTTTGTCATGTAATTAAATTGAGCGTTAGGTTGCAAGTTTATGAACAGTTCGCAAGTTGGTTCTTGTGCATGATTTGGTTAAATCAGTATAATCCACCACTAATTCAATTATGCAAATATCCCTATTTGGACCAAACGAAATAAATTTAATCGTCGATCTGTTCTTAAGTTTGATTGCAGGTTTTATCATTGGCTCTGAAAGGGAATCCCGAGGAAAGGATGCTGGAATAAGTACGCATACCATGGTGATTATCGGGGCTATGTTATTTACTTACATGTCATCCTTAGTGGATCCTGCCTCAGAATCACGAATTGCTGCCCAAATTGTTTCTGGCATTGGTTTTTTAGGGGCAGGTTTAATAGTCAAAGATGGTGCCAGCGTGAAAAATTTGACGACAGCTGCAAGTATTTGGGTGGCAGGTGCTATAGGAATGGCGTTTGGATTTAACTATCACGTAATCGGAATAATTGTCACCCTTGCCGTTACGCTGGTTCCTCGAATACCACACATTAACAAGAGGAGTCCTGAATCATTATCAGAAAATAGAAAATGATTCTTTTTGTGTTGAAATTGTTGTACGCAAATTTTGCAAGTTGTAAGTTACTGCAGACGCAAAATGCGCCAGTCAGTAGTAAGTTAAACGTGAGTTGTAAGTAGTTGGATTCTCAATTTCAAATCCGAATTCCTTACAACTGCATCTGCATCGTAGTAAACCGAATCCCATTTTTCACTTGCTCTTCACCCAATTTTTCAAATCCCATGTGTTCGTAGGCAGATACGGAATTAGGCGAAGAATGAACCGTCAGGGATTCTTGAGTGGGGTTGTTCTTTTTGATGATATCGATTGCTGCCTGCAACAATTTCTTGCCAATACCTTGGCGCTGTTTTTGCGTTTTGATGAACAACATTGAAAGGTGCTTGTTTTCACGAATTTCAATGATTCCCACCAGTTCGGCTTGATCTATCGCTGTGAGAATCCAATGATCACTTGTCAGTCTCTTTTCAAGCCAATCAGCTGCTAAGTACTTGTAAAATTCATTGTTGCCTTCAGCAGAATACTCAGGTGCAACTGATGCGTCATATACTGAGCGAACAAAAGTCTGTATTTGATGTATATCACTTAGATTTGCTAACCGTATTGTTACTGGCATCAGATTTCTCATCTTGGAGGCGCTGAGCCCAAGCTCATTACCACCACTCCAACTAGACTTACCAACAATCCCGCGACCTGCAGAGCAGTCATCCTGTCTTTGAAGAAGGCAAATGCAATCAGAGCAATAATCCCTGATTGCAAGCTAAAAATTGCCATGGCGAGGCCTGGATTTGGTGCGGTGGTAGTGGATTGAAACAGCGCCCAGTTGGCAACAAAACTGCACGCGCCCGCAATCAGCAGCAACACGAGTACTTGTGGTGTAACTGCCAGCTTAAACTGGGTTGTCACTGCAGTTTGTATGCCATAACACACCATTCCAACTGCAAATACACCAAACAGGATAGCTGAAATTGGCACACCTTTTTTTGCCACCAGACCAATAACGCTTACCATCACTGAGGAACAAAGCAGCGCGATGACTGCAAGTAAAATCCAGTGCAATTTCATGGGTTACCTGTAGAAATGCTTGATGCTTGGATTGTACCATTATTCAGCATTTTCTTTCCTAATATGTAGATAAAAATTAAACTGGCAAAGACCAGCATTGCTGATCTGGGATTGATGAGGTTGGCGAAGAATCCATAACTAAGTCCTACAATTATTGCAACAGATTCTTTCAAAAACGAATTGATTGAGTTCACTGTTGCTCGCTCGTGTGATTCAATCAAACTTTGCAATCTGCCTTCATTCAGAATAACTGCGACTGCAAAGAAGAAAAAACAAACTGCCAGTACGCCGAGCATCAGAATGGAGTTGATTACGCTACACAGCAACAACAGGCAGAAAGACACCAGTGAAATTTTTTCTAGAACAGAATCCCTGCCCAACTTTTTCAGTTTGTGGGCAAAGAATCCTGCAAGCATTTCTGCAGACATGCGTACTGCCCACCAGATTCCCATCGCTGCCAGCGGCACACCAATTGCGGTGATGTATAGCTGGTCATACTCATCAAGCACGCCGTCAACAACTAAAACAGTCATGGTATAAAACAAAACCTGGAGTAAGATCGGGTTCCGCATCGCCTTTTTCCAGGAAGATTTTAGGAACTTGAAGTATGAGACTTCTTCCGTACTTTTCTGCTTGGGCGCGTCCGGCATCATCGCAGTGAAGACCGTAGAAATGCTGTTGGTTATGACTGTCAGCACAATCACTAATCCAAATGAATACGTGTCTGCAAGCAGTCCAGCAAACAGGCTTGCACACAGAAACGCTGTAGTTGTGACGATCCAGAGGTAGCCGTTATAACGTTCATATTGATCTTCTTGTTTGAGTACCTTTAAGTGATCGTACAATAAAGCTTCTTTTGTGCCTGATTGCAAAAAGCCACCTGTTCCCCTAAACAGGTATCCCAGCAGAAATCCCCAGAATCCGTCTGCAAAAAACCAAATCACATAGGACACAGTATGGAAGATTGAACCAATGGTCATAATCCATCTGCGACTCCACATATCTGCAATCGCACCTGATGGAACCTCAAAAATAAGTGCATACATACTCCAAATCGCCAACAGAATACTGATCTCAAATGGATTAATTCCGTTGCTAGAAAAAAAGATTTTATCAACTGCCCAGAAAAAATTTAGGTGATGAAAAAATCTTTGCAGGTAATACAGTTTTACAATTTTTGGAATGGCAAACATATAGGATAGTATGCCATACAGCAGGTAGAATTGTTCTGTTAAAATGTATTAATGACCAGCAACACTGCACAAAAGAACCATTTACGTGTCAGCTCACATCACAAAAATCACCAGGCATTGCATGCCGAGCTCGAAGCCGCCAAATCCAAAGTGAAGATCGGCGCGATATACGCACACTACAAATTCCCTGAAAACCACTACCGGGTCATCGGGCTCGGCTTTCGCGAAGCCTCTGATGAACTCTGCGTGATCTATGAAGCAGTATATGATCCAGGGTTAGTATTTATTCGTGAGCTGAACAGCTGGCTGGAGACTCCAAAACATAACGGTAAACTTGTAACACGGTTTAAGCAGGTTATTGATTAAAATGCGCTCATGACGAGTAGGGCTGCATGGTCGTGTTGACACAATTTTCTCAAAGGACTACATTATGTTTATATACAATTTATGGGGAATTATGGCAAAAAACAACTCGGCTAATCCACTAAAAAGTGTCCTTGTGATACTTCTGATTCTAGCAATCTTTGGTCTTGGCATACCTTTTGTGGGAGGCATGTTCAGTGCTATTAATCCAAAAGAATCGATTCAGATGGCGCAGCAAAAAACTATGGAAAACCAGCAACCCTATTTGCCTGAAGGTTATAACTTCACCAAAATAGCAGAAAAGCAAGATTTGGGCACGGAAGTTATATACGTGACGCAAATGACCAGTGATACTGCAGTAATCAACTTAATCAAAATGGAATCAGCCCCTGCGTGCAAAACAGAAGTAATCACCGTCGGAAGTATTTCGGTGTGTAGTAGTAAGACGGTTAACCGAAGCAATCAGCCTGTCACACACTATGTATGGGTTGGATCAAATGGTGCATATCAACTGGACTTTGTAGCTGGAACAGTGAGTGAAGTAGAACTAGGAAAATTGTTGCAGAGTGTGTAGTGCCCGATGCGCTACATGAGAATCGGGCTGGAGAATTATAGTAATAAGTGCGTTGCAGCTAGTGCAACTATCCCTACTGCCACTCCACCCACCACATCCAATACATAGTGTCGCTTAATCAGCACCGTTGAAATCGCAACACTAACTGCAGCCAGCAGCACGAACACATTGGCAAAACTCGATTCAGTCCAACTAAAGTACCCCAGCAACACTGCCAAATAGACGTGCATGCTTGGACAAGCATTATTTGGCTGGTCAATACGATGTAAAAACTGGAGGAGTCTGTAGAGCACACCAGATCCTTGTGGATAGGTGCATGTAACATACGTAGGCATGAGAATAAAGCAAAGATATCCAATGCCGCAAGCAACTAAGGTTGCAACAGTTAATTGCTGTAACTCAGCCAGCGGACGGAAGAGATAGCTGATATTCAGATACATGATCCAAGGGTGGTACAGGAGATAGGGCAACACAAAGATGGGTAGTAGAGGGATGGAGGCATCAATTGAGAGTATGGGTTTGATCCCCCCCTGCACCAGCCGATTGATTGGTACATACAGCCAAATTACGGCTATGTTGAACACAACGAGCAGTACGTGTAGCGGAGTCATTCTGTTTTGCTCTCTGTAATCGAACACTTGCTTTGGATCGTTATAGAATAACTGTCATCCGCCTCCATTGCCACAAACTGGACTGGTTTTTGTGCTACTACGTCGGGAAACAAATAGTTAAGGTCATCAACAAGTGCATACTCGCCACTCAAGATCTGTTCTGGTGTCAGCCACTGCAATGTGCCGTCTGGTGTTTGCATGCCGTGTGGCACTGTTTGGGTGGGGACTTCGATTGCGAAAAAACACATGATCCAGTCGTCTTTGTAACCACCGGTTAGTCGCACGACGTGGGTGAGTCGGCAATCGGCTGCAGCAACGATAAATCCGGTTTCTTCTGCGGTCTCCCGGATGGCAGCTGACAGGTAGTCTTCGCCGCTTTCGAGCTTGCCACCAACGCCATTGTATTTGTCAGGATCAATGCTGGCATCAGCGCGACGATGGAGGAGTAAAAACTTACCGTTACAGTGCAAGAAGTTTGTCACAGAGAGCTTAGTGAAGCGTTGAGTGGTCATGGCAGCTATGATACACTCACCAGAGCGGTTATGAAACCCATCATTGCACGACCACATCCACAAATGACTCAACCCAAAGCCTCGTTCGGCCAAGCTCGTGCCGAGCACATGCAGCAACGCCTGTCTTCCGCGCTCAAAGAGCGACGCACGCTGGCCGCAGCACAGCAGGGTGCGCAACAGAGCCAAAACCTACCAATGCAGGACGTGTTGGCGGTTAAAGAACGCATGGCCGAACACAAGATCGATCGGTTGCAGGCTGACCTAGCGGGGTCGTCTGAACCTGCGGATATCTAAGTATTTTTATCCCAAAATCAATGTGTTAATCGTCTACATGAGCGAAATGTGTTGAGGAGTGCACCCTGCGGGCTCACCGAGTGAGAATGCTCATATGGAGCCTGCATGCACGACGAGACACATTTCGCTCATGTGACGCAATGGTATACTGGTGTGCGTATGTCCGATCAAACAATTCTTTGCCCTAAGTGTGCTACCACTATTCCCTTGTCCCAAGCCTTGACTGCCCAGTTGGAGTCGCAGTTTACCAAGCGATTTGATGAGCAGTTGGCCAGTGAAAAACGCAAGTTGTGGGCACAGGCGATGCAAGCAGCAGAAAAAAAGGAACAATCCTCACGCAAAGAGCTAGAGGAGCAGCTCAAAGAAAAAGCCCAGAAATTGGAGTTGGCAGAAAAAGCTGAGCTGGAGCTGCGCAAAAAGTCCCGCCAAATAGAAGAACGCGAGCGAACCCTGGAGCTGGAGCTGCAGCGCAAACTTGACGCCGAGCGCTTGCAGTTAATTGCCAAAGCAAAACAAGAAGAAGCAGCAGAACAAAACAAAAAACTGCTCGAAAAAGATACTCAGTTGGAGAGTATGAAAAAAACCATTGAAGACTTGAAGCGCAAGAGCGAACAAGGCTCAATGCAGGTGCAGGGAGAAACGTTGGAACAAACCATAAAAGATTTGCTCAAAAATTCTTTCCCGGCTGATGAAGTATCTGATGTACCGACTGGTATCACTGGCGCGGATTTGGTGCAGCAGGTGCAAGGCAGGGTGGGCGCAAAAGTGGGCACGATCCTGTGGGAATCTAAGAACACCAAAGCATTTAGCGAAGGTTGGTTAACAAAGCTAAAACAAGATCAGGGCAAAGTTGGTGCAGAAGTTGCGGTGTTGGTGACCCAAGTGATCCAGCCAGAATTGGCTCCATTTGGCAGTAAAAATGGTGTGTGGATCACCGACGTCCAGCATGCAATCCCACTCGCGAGTATTTTGCGTATGCAGCTGATTGAACTTTCCAAACTCGCGCGTTCCCTAGAAGGTCAGGATGAAAAAATGTCGCAACTGTACGGGTATCTCACGGGACCGCAGTTTAAAAATCGGGTCGAAAACATGGTAATTGCTTTCATGTCAATGCAGCAAGACTTGGCTGCAGAAAAAAGGGCATACCAAAAACTGTGGGGCAAGCGGGAGAAAGAGCTGGAAAAACTCTTGTCTCACACTGTCGGTATGTACGGTGACTTCCAAGGTATTGTGGGCGGTTCGTTACCCACAATCCAGCAGCTTGAACTTGCGGACGATGTGTTGGAGCAAGAACAACCCAGCTTGCTCAGCAATGGGGAGGAGTAGCGGATGTCGGACGCTTTCTCCAGCGCGTACGCCAGGCTCAACACTCAGCAGCAGCGTGCAGTCGATACGTTGGAAGGGCCGGTCATGGTTATTGCCGGTCCGGGTACGGGCAAAACCCAAGTGTTGGCGATGCGAATTGGTCAGTTGTTACAAAAAACAGACGCTCAGCCGCGCACTATTTTGGCACTTACTTTTACTGACGCGGCGGCAACTACGATGCGACAGCGTTTGGCGACGCTGATTGGACCGGCTGCCTACGGTGTGCAAATTGCCACGTTTCACGCATTTTGCGGCCAAGTGATTGCAGAACATCCGGAAAGTTTTGCCTTTGAGCGTGATAGTCGCCCACTGACAGAGTTGGAGCGACATGAACTATTGGGTGAGATTCTCTCAGAAACTTCCCTGGAAGAGCTGCGGCCACTCAACCGACCGCTGTTTTACCTCAAGGATTGTGTACGGGTGATATCGCAGCTTAAGCGCGAGTATATTTCCCCAGAGAAATTGAGTGAACTGGTTGCTGAAGAGCGAGCCCTACTCGAGCAAGGCGAAACAAAAGCAACTCCGGCGCAGCGGCGGGTGCTGGAAAAACGAATTGCAAAACAGCAGGAATTAGTACAGGTGTATGCTCGCTACCAAGAGCGACTGTATGCAGCGCATCGGGTAGACTTTGATGACTTGATTGGTAGTGTGGCGACGGTGTTTCGACAGGATGCACTACTGTTGCAAGAGTACCAGGAGCAAATTCAATATGTACTGGTGGATGAGTATCAAGACACCAATTCTGCCCAGAATGAAGTTGTGTCGCAGCTGGGGTCATACTGGGGCGAGCAAGCAAATGTGTTCGTAGTCGGTGATCCGCACCAGTCAATTTTTCGGTTTCAGGGTGCGTCGCTTGAAAACATGCTGGGATTTTTAGTGCGGTATCCAGCCGCGGAAGTGGTGACATTGACGGATGGGTATCGCTGTGGCCAGACCATGTATGCAGCAGCACATGCACTAGTCCGAGGGCAAAAACTACCAACGGTTCGCCTTGCTGAGCGGACAACCTTACAGCTCGAAACTGCATTGTCTGCCCAACTGAAATCTCAAACTAAAAACATCGGCCAAGTACTGGTAGCCAAACTACCCACCCAGACTGCCGAGCAGCTGTACATAACTCAGCAAGTGCAACAACTGCACGCACAGGGCACCCCGCTGGCAGACATTGCAGTTCTCTATCGCACCAACGCAGACGGCGTTGCGCTTGAGCAAGTGTTTTCATCCTTGGGCATTCGGTATCAAATTGAGCGGGGGACGAATGCGCTGGATGTGCCATTCGTGCAACAACTACTTAGTTTGTGCTCATTACTTTTCCATCTACGTGCTGCCCAGGATACTGAAGCGTTTGCAGTTATGTGCTTTGACTGGGTGAGGGTTGATCGCTTGGCGGTTTTTAAGCTTACCAGACAAGCTGCTCAGTCGGGCAGGTCGCTGGTGACTCTGGCTGAGCTTAGTTGGGATGCATTTGCCGCACAACAGACGGCAGTGGATATAGCTGAACAACTCACACAAGCTGAGCATGAAAGTGTTCACACGCTGGTGCAGCAGTGGGTGAGCTGGGTGACGCTGGAACCAAGCATGCCGTTCCATCAGTGGTTTAGTGTTGTGCTGCAGCAAACCAACTGCATTGAGTGGATTCTGGCGCAGCCGGAGTCACAAACGCTGCTGCAAGCTCTGCAGGGTGTGTATGCATACATCCAAGACACAGTAGCAGCCAATCATCAGTTTTCACTGGCAGATTTTATTCGAACCTGCACCATCATGCAGGAGCAAGGAATTGCCGTTCGACAGGCGGACATTCGCACATCTGCTCAAGCAGTGACGCTGAGTACCGCACACAGTGCCAAAGGAAAAGAGTGGCAGCATGTCTTTGTGTACCATTGTGTGGATGCGCAGTGGGGTGGTTCGCGCAGCGTGGACAAGTTGCCGCTGCCCGAGCATCTGTTGAAGTTTACAGAGCCAGTGGAAAAAGCAGCTGCAGCCGAAGCTGATGATCGGCGGTTGCTGTACGTGGCGCTGACTCGGGCGCGTGAGTCGGTGACGATTACCTACCCTGAGTTTGTGGTGGAGCAAGCCAAGCAAAAGGAGCAACTTCCGAGCAGGTTCTTGTCCCAAATCGAAGAGTGTGTGGAGCAACTACCTGAAACGACAGTCGAACAGTTTGGCCAAGCAGCGGAGTACCATATCCCGCAGCTGCTGCTACCCGATCCTGTAGTTTCCTCTGCAGAAGCTGCTGATCGGCAGCGGGAGTTTTTCCAGTACTTGGTTGCAAACTTCTCATTGTCCGTTTCAGCTCTCAATCATTATTTGGAAGATCCACTCAAGTTTCGGGATCAAGACTTGTTGCGCGTGCCCAGTAGTAAAGATGCATACCTCTCCTACGGATCCGCCATGCATCGAGCGCTGGAGTTTTGGCAGCGGCCCCGACTTTTGGGCAAAGACGCAGCGCCGCTCGCGGCGGTGTTGCAGGAGTTTGACAAAGCGCTGGCACGAGAAGTGCTCACGGCCGAAGAGTTTGGCCGTCGCCAGAAAAAAGGTCGGCAAGTGTTGAGCGCGTTTGTGGCGCACATGGCTGATCAAAAAGAGCAAGTGTTGAGCATTGAGCGGCAGTTTGGCTCGCTACGCTCGCCGGTGTTTTTGGGAGACATTCCGCTCAAAGGCAGGATTGACCGATTAGACTGGATTGATCAACAGGCTAAGCAGGTTCGCGTGGTTGACTACAAGACTGGCAAACCGAAAACTGCGGGAGAAATTCTTGCTACTACTGCTTCGGCGGAGTTATCTGAGCGCGAACGGGCGCTGCCAGAAACAATCAGAGGTCCGTTGATGCGCCAGCTGGTGTTTTATAAACTACTCGCTGAGTTGGACCCCAGTTTTTCGGGAACCGTCATGCATGGCAGGTTTCTATTTGTTGAGCCAAACAACAGTGTGCGTACGCCTTTTGTGGTGCGGGAGTTTGAGATTTCGGAGCGGGCGGTGGAGGATTTGAAGGAGTTGATTGTGGAAGTGATGCTCGAAATTCGACAACTTAGGTTCATGCACATAAAGCAGTGAGCTCTGCAAGAGTCCATTCAGTCTGACTCAGATGAGGTAGAGGTGGATCGATTGAATAACTTGTGTTTCCAATACAGTAATGACCAAAGGTCGGAATTATTGCTCTGATCATTTTCCCAGTTTCCCAATCAAAGGATGCGTTGATGGAAGGTAAAAGTTGTTTAAGTGCCGCTTTCTGCATCTCAGTTAGTGCAAGTTCTGACTTTGCAGGTAATTCTAGAGGGGGTCTTTGATAGATGAGATAGTCAAAAGGGAGCTGTTCCTGATCTTCAACAGGTAAAATATCTTTATATTGACGAAGTAAATGTAAGTCATACTGTTCAAATTTTGTTGGGCTTGTAAGCCAGCGAGCTCTGGGCATTAGCATGCTTGCAAGAAGTAATTCGTCTCTTTTTGAAAGTGATCCGAGGTTAATACTAAAGTTAAGTCGAATGAAAATCTGTGTTTTTCGGCCATATAAATCTGTGTATGCAGTGTTAATGACAATCTCATGAGTAAATCTTTGTGCATCTCCGGCTTTAACAATTGTGCTGTAATCTGTAGATGCAGGCTTGAGTTGCAGCGATGGAATATGTCGCAATGTTTCCGAAACCCCCGACCGTAAAACTATATCCGCTAGGGGACAACCATCGCTATCTCCTTTCGTTCTAATCTCTATTCCTGTAATGTAAGACAGTAGCGGTCGTTGCTCTTTGCTGTTCATATTTAGATGAGAATTCTATCATAATCTTTCAGGAGTTTCGGATGAGGGTGTGAGGAGAAGAGCTGTGTTCAAGTTTGGTGAAATTCAGTATTCAACTTCCTTC
>CAZBMX010000020.1:0-10859 GCA_964493195.1 uncultured Pseudomonadales bacterium | reverse complement strand
TTTTTAACCTATTTCTGGTTTCATCGATTAACCAAAAACCAGAAACTATATTTCAAGTTTGTTACGGCAAAAAGGTGTCGCCTATGCAAGCAAACTTGCATTACTATCAGAAGAAGGTGACTCGTACATTTTTGATGGATTCGAAAATACCAATCATCAAAATTCTTCGGGTATGTTCTCAATTGAGGTTCACAAAAAAACTGGTAAACTCAAACTGATTTCTAACCTGATTTAGCATAACTCAGTATCATGTGCATGTAGTATTTAGTATCTGAACGTCACTAGCTATGTTATCATCAGGATCATCAAGTTATAACTCGCATGAATTCCGATCAACATATGAGTATGAATATAACGCAGTCACGGAACAAAAAGACAAGCTTGTAGCGTTCCTCCTAAGTACACAAGGTCAAACCTCAAGCACTTTTTCTAGCGTGTCTGCAGTTGGAGTTTGCAAACGGTCTTGAAGACTACACGCCACCAAATCTGAAAGAACTGCTTCCTCGCGCTACAGACGCTGAACTCAACAATCCGGCATTACGAAACAGTGGTCAAGAATTCCGCGCAATGATTCTCTCTTTGATTCCTCAATCAAGCAAATTGCTTACTAGTGAGCGCTTCGATGATTTAAAGCGTTTCATCCGCATTATTTTGGTAGATACAACACAAGTTGCTGCTTCGCACGTTGCGGAATAATACTTGTTACCTACCCTAATTAAATCTCCCCAACCCCAAACTCAAACTGTGCCGGAAACTACGCGCAAAGAACCACAGCGCAAACCCTAAGTACAAAGCGTTCAAACCAAAACTAATCGCTAGTTGCCCCATGTCTACTGCGGTACCAGCTAAAACAGCCCGCATAGCTTCAAAAATATACGAGGTGGGCACAATAAGACTGGCTGCTCGCGCCCAACCAGGCAGTTGGTCCACCGGAAAGTAAATGGCACTAAATGGCAACAACATGCCAGGCAGAGTCCAAATGACTGTTTGCACCTTTGGTCCATAGCGCAGCACAATACCTGCAGAAATAAATCCAACCCACCAACCAGTCATCGTAGCACCCAAGAAAAATACTGGCATCCACGATCCTAATGCTAGGACATTGATGCTGTACAGCAAAAACATCACCGGAGTGAGCAAGCAAATCGTAATGGATGTTTTGACCATGGACAACAGCACAACCGCTATTAACCACTCGATCACAGACAGGGGTGTAGAAAATAAGTTGACTAAGTTGTTATTCCAAATCTCGTCCATCAGGTTGCGCGATACTTCAGCCTGGGCACGCCAAATCACATTCCAAAGTAATAGGCCGGTTAACAGAGCAGTCACGATGCGTGCGCCATCGGCACTGGCTGAACCCAACCACTGACCCGTAATTCCCCACAATAAGGTATCGATAACCGGCCAGTAAATGAGGTCTGACAATAAATCAAAGTCGCGCTGTAATGGGTACAGATGACGTAAAAATAGCGCCCAGATCATGTTGAGTCTGATCATGTGTACTCCTTACGCTTTGGCTTGGAACTTGCGCTGGGCGACTTGCTCATCTGCAAGAAGTAATCTTCCAGTGTCGGTTTTTCGATAGCAATGTGCGTGTATGCAATTTTTTCTCCTGCCAACTGAGTCAAAAACCCAGCAACAGCTTGCTCATCGATAGTCAAACTAACCTCACGCCCTACTACCTCTGCTGCTAAACCTTGCTCCCGTGCGAAACGCTGGATTCGCTTCATGCCGTCCGCCACAGTGAGAATCATACGTGCGCCAGAAATCGACTGTGCCAATCGCGCTGGTGTATCATCTGCAACTATCTTGCCACCGCGCAAGAACAGCACCCGATCACAGACCTCAGTAACTTCATCCATGTTGTGCGAGGTGTAAAGAATGCTTGCCCCATACTCGCGTTGCTGCTCCAAAACAAACGCCCGCACTTCATGTGCGATGTCAGGATCCAATGAAGCAGTTGGCTCATCCAACAACACAATCTTGGGATGAGGAATGAACGCTTTAGCCAACATCACTCGGGTAATTTGCCCCGCTGAAAGTTCGTTCATAGTTTTGTCACGCTGCTCCCACACGCCAAAAAACTGTAAAAACTTCTTCATTCGAGTATAAAATTGCTGCGCAGACAATCCGTACAAGTACCCATAGACTCGCAAGTTCTCAGCTACAGTCAAACGCCAGGGAAGCTTGATGTAAGTGCTGGCAAACGTAACGTGTTGCAGGACTTGGTTCCGAGATGCAGCAAAATCTCTACCAAAGTACTCAATCGAACCAGAGGTCGGCGTCAACACTCCCAGCAACATACTGATCGTCGTTGATTTACCTGCACCATTCGGTCCAAGTAAACCCAGAATTTCCCCCTGCGTAAGTGCAAACGTTGCTGCATCTACTGCCACAAAACTATCTCCACCGCGTTTCTTGGGCGGAAAAACTTTCGAAAGCTGGTTGGCAATCAAAACGTGCTGCATAACAGAGATTGGAGGACGTTGCTACATTCTACTTTGATCCCAGGCTTGATTCAACCTCAGAATGTACCAGAGCAGCAATTCGTTTCAGCAAAACATGATCACCAGGCAATCCATATGAAGCAATAATCTGCTGAACCTCTACTGGCGTCACCAGTGATGCGTACAGACCCAACATGCGTTTGCGTTTGGCCCACTTAGTTGCATCAAGCAGCATTCTGTCTAGCTTTTGCAACATATCGAGGCAAGTAAACGTAGCCCCTTGGGTTTCTATACGAACCGCATTGCGACCGATTCGAAACAGTGCAAATAATTCACGGAGATTTTTAATGTTCTCTGGATGTTGCAACTCATTGCGCACTTGTGCAGCTGCAGTTTCGGTGTTGAGTGCAGTAGTGATAACAGCAGCCAAACCATGCTCTATTGGTATCCCTCTTTCCTGAACTATTCTTTTAAGTTCTTCCTCGTTTGGCGTGCAGCTGCCGTCAGGGCGCACGGTAAATTTGAGATCATGTTTTAACTGGGTGAGGGTTTCACGAATTTGTGCAAAAGAAACCACTTGTTCGCCATCTTTATTACGAACAGTGAATCGGTACTCACCAAATGTACGCAACACTCTCTCTAGGTCTTGCATTGTATGCACTGCGCCCCTACCGACCGAATCGAGGGCCTGTTTTGCAATACAATTTTCACCAACTTTTGTGCTTTCTGCTGCTGCAAACTGCAAGATCTTCTCGTACACCCCCTGCGGAAAGCTCAATGGTCCTCTCTTTCGCAAAAAAACTGCTGCTGAAAGATCCGCCCACTGGTCACCATACGCGAGCACCGAGTCCCGCACCGCAGCAACTTGCTGTGTAACTAGCATCGCTTCGCCAATACTTTGGCGCTGTATTTTTCGAAATGATTCAGTTTCCTGACAAACACGCAATAGCTCAGTCAATGATTTTGTTGCAACAAACTCGGCTGACATGTGTTCCCTCAGCTCTGCAAACCGAATAGAAACAGCAAGCAATCGGTCATAGTGCTGCTCCAATAACTCGGCTGTTGCAAGTAAGCTTTGCATTTCTGTTGCAATCGCTGAATCAGCAGTGTCGCCCTCAGATGTTTCTTGCGTAAACTGCCAAGTGCGCGTAACCAACTCTCCCGCTGAATGCAACTTGCGGTGCACCTTCACCCTCCAATCCGCTACTGCATCTGCATATTCCCGGTTATCCCAAATCCCCTGAGTTCGCTCAAGTTCCAAGCCCAACTGGCTGAGTCTATTCTGCAGTTCTTGGACGTCAACTCGGACCGCGGTGACTTTTTCAGCACCGGAAGCAGTAGTAGGAATCTCCAGTAATTGATCAGCCAATCGGTCCAAATCTGTTCGGGTTTTACCAACGGCTGTAGTATGCGGCTCAGACTTTTGCTCGGCCTCACTCTCATCTTGGGGTGAACTCACTAGAGTATCCTGTAGCTCGGTGTTTGCCTCAACACACATACATGGTTACTTCTTGTAATCGTATACGAAGTACTGTTGCAGCAGCTTGGCAGCCACGGTTATGACTGGGTTGGACAAACCCTCGAGACTTTGTTGCAATCTCTGGGTAATCTGATCAACTGACTGGACTGACCGTATCAAAAAGCCTTTGTTGATAAAGCTGTCAGGATTGCGAAGTAAACTCCGTAAAGTCCGAGCAAACTGGCCCGCGCTGACATAGAACGCATCAGATACAGTGTACAACTTTGCATGTTCACCCAACACTTCTAAGTCTGCTTGAAAAGCTTGTAGATTATGGTCGTACTGCCGAGAATCAAGTAGTTGCGCTGCCTTCTGCTGATCTGCCTTTTGTAAAAACAAACTATATGCTGTATCAGCAAGTTCTGGCACGCCTCTGCATGCACCAACCAGCCTTTGGTGCACTCGGGTACGGTGCTGCGCCAATGGTGCGTTTGTAGCATCAATTCTAATTGGACGGGCAGCAATCAGCCTAAAATCATCTGACATCGTACCAATTGTAACTTGCTCAACTTCTGTGTTAATCGTGTAGGCTCCCATCCCATTGCGAACCGCTTCATCCAAGAGGCGCTGGATATCCTCAAAACTGCCAAACGGCTGAGAACGTAATTTCTCCACGATACGTTGTGCTTCACACAGCTCATGTCCTGGTCTTTGAGTCTCCTTGTCTGCAACGAGTGGTAATGCCACACGTAAATAATCTGGCATCATACGCTCTTTCTCAAAAACGTTGCCAACTATTGAGCTCTTTCTCCACTGAGCACCAAGTGAGCGCATCGCGCTTTTGACTATTTCAGGGTAAACCCTAAATGGATTTGCAGCATATTTTTCTTCATTGTACTGAAACTGCATTCTAAAAAATTGATCGTACTTTTCACTTTTCGCCACTGTCAAAAAATCTTCAACTGCAGAAAAGTTGAGCATGTTTTGCGCCATCGCTTCTCGTTGCTGAATGAATTCCTCGAACACTGACTCTACGCTCACAAGTCTATTTGCCCAATCCTGGGTTGATTCTGCAAAACTATCATCAATGTGTATAGTCACCGCGTCATTCGAGGCAGTTCGCGCGGCTTGGTTAAATTGAGAACATTTTTCCATCAGTTGTTTTCGTTTTGCGAGCAGGTCATTTTTCCTCGTTTGCCATGTTCGAAATCCTTCGACAATTGCATGTGTTGAGTATCTCCAAGCTATTGGGACGATTGCTTCAACGTTTGACTCTGATAACCTATTGAATTCCTTTGAAAAACTGAGCAGTTCAGACTCCAGAATTTCTTTTTCTCTCTGCAGCAACTGCACCTCAAGCCCATCCATTTTTTCTCGCAACGCCCGCAACATTTCTACAGGATCAGCAACCAATCCAAGACTTGTGCGCAAGGTTTCCGCAATGACGTGCACCGCTTGGTTAACCGCGTCGTCATCCGAAAACCGTTGCCTTGAAAACTCTGTTTGCGCTTGTTGGCTGTACACTGCGTATGTCTGCCGTACTTGTTCAACCAACATAGGTGTCGCAACAGTTTTGGTATATTCGTCAAACAGCATTCTCACAGGCAACTGCCGTTGTTGTACATCTACTGCATCACCTTGACTCTCCAGGTCTAACAGCCTGCTATTAAGTTCACCATCCGCCAAAATTCCCAGTAGCAAATCATGATCGACGTGTGAACAGTACTCTTGCAACTGCTCATTTGCGGCACGCACCGCATCTTGCACATCCTGTGCGTGTCTCGATATTCGAACTACCGTGGACTGTAGTTCAGGTTGCTGCACAGTGTACACAGTTGCTTGATCCAACTGCTCAACCAACTGAATCAACGCACCCAAATATCCATTAATTCGCTGCTGGAATGGGGCAATGCGATAAAGCTTATATTCAGAATCGCGTTCCGCCACTCGAGCTCGCTCTTCTTTTCCAAACTGTTCAACCGCTTGCTGATACTGCGCCCTGTCCTGGCTATACTCTGCATACGATGCGCATGTTTTGACTGTGTCACAGAGAGTTTTAAACTCCTGTAGCTGGTGATTGCTTTCCTCAATAATATTGTGCACATCGGCCTCGATTGCACGCATGAGGCGTGTTTTCTCTGGTAAATCACGAGACTGGGTCAATCGCTCAATGACCGTTTGCGTCAGCAAGAGTCTTTTTTCACCCAACAGCAACAACCGAGCGTCATTTTTTGGATCCACGCCGAAAAATTGATTTAATCGCGCACGTGCGTCTTCCTCAGAGTGCCGATAATTCTGAGTGCGCAAGATGTTAAAAAAATGCTCCACCTCTTCGTGAACAGTTTGTACTAACTTCGCATCTGGCAATGCCGCCCGCGCAGCCTCAACTTTGGGAATCGTGTCCACATCAACTAAAAAACCAAGCGCAGTTTGTTTTCCTTGAATATCCGGTGCGGTGAGAATGTTTGAGCGGAGCAATCCTGCACGCTGCGCAATTGCTTTGATGTTTTCTTTCTCAGCATCACTAACTGCATACTCTTTGCCATTATTTCCGGGTAACTGAGATTGTATTGCGGTAATTCGCGCACGTAGTGCTTCAGATTCTGTGACCGTTTCAGACAAGTTCCGCAGCAATTCTTGGGCAGGCTGCATCTTTTTAGCTCGAGTAGCTGTAACGATGCGCTCTGCAGCATCAGCAGTCACCTGCGCTCCAGATTCGGATAAACTTCTTACCTGCCTGAGTATGCCTTCAACTTCTGCGGTAGTAAACAGCGCAGTCATTGCGGTGGGAACTGTCTGCAAACCAGCAATAACTGCTTGTTTGTTCCTCGCAAAGTTTCGGGTTGTTTCAGCAAACGTAGCATTAATAATCCTTCGTCGCTGATCTAGCTCGGCAACTACAGGATCTGCCGCCAGCAACTGCGTAAACTCTGCATGTGCAGCTGCATCCCCCCGCTTCAAAGCTGTAATGAACGGTGGACCAGTGTCAGGATTTGTTACTCGCACCTGTATCGGACTACCAACAGGTAAACGAGCAGAAATTGCGGTGACCAGTGCGTCCACAGCAGTGCTCAAACGTTGATAGCTCTGAGATTCTGCAACCCGAGCCTGAACTTGAGTCGGCTCAGCAACAACTACACGCTCGATCGCTGACCTATGTGTGACAAGTGCAGACGCCACATCCAAGTAGAACGCCTCATCGCTACGGTCGTACTGAACCGCAGTTTCTGCAATATTCTGGATCCCAGCAGCCCATATTTGATCTGGTGTGGGATTGCTAACTGAATCGTCAGGATTAATCACTGCGATACCTTACTTTTTCTGGGCCAGGAAACCATGAGCCAATTTGCTCACTACCCACACTACTGGTAACCAAATCACTGCGTACACGCCAATCCAAATCACCATACGGATGACAGAACCGATCGAGGTCCACACCGACCGCAGCGCTTCACGCAGATCTTCTGAGGGACTCGGCTGGTGACGACCACCAAAGTAACGTTCACTGTCTGAAACACTGATAGACAAGGTGGCATACTCGGTTCGTTCCTCAACCTGCTCTGAGCCGCGCTCAGCATCTGCAAGCTGGCGACGCAGCTGGGTAAGTTGGTTTTGGATGCGAACTTTCACTGACTCGGTCGTTGCTTCTGCCAATGCCGCTTCCTGAACCGCAATCTCTCCCCGAATGCGTTCGACTTCCTCAGTATTGTACTTTTTCTCCCCAGTGATATCGGCCATGTTTTGATTTTCAGAAAGGACATCCTCTACACCCTCGGTAATTTTGGTCAGTGCTGCCTCAAATGAATTCACTGGCACTTTTGCAGTAAGTGAACCATAGCGATACAGCTGTAAAGATTCCTTACCTTGATTCCAGTACAGCACCTGCCCCCCAACGCTCTGGACATATGCGCGAATGTCGTGCATGTATGCTTGCACGTCTTCGACTACCAACTGATGCGAAGCACTATACTCAATTGCCCGATCAGGGTCACCGAGTGCGCCGCCTGCTCCTGGATACACGGGTGGCATCATCCGCGTCCCAACTGAATCTTCCACCATCATTTTTTCTGCTACAGCCGTGTCGTATAACGCAGCCCCAGGCATACTGGAACTCGACATGCCCATTTGACCAGTGAACTGGCCAAACTTGCCAGAAACTACCAACGTCAAGACGCCGAGAATTGCTACCACAAGAAGGAGGGTGCGTTTGTGCATATGCGCCCATTGTAGCAGAATTCAAGTCTTCAATGCAAAAAAAATCAACGGTTTGTCTAACTGGATTGTGATTCCACACTCCGCAGGTACTCCATTGCCTTAGCAGTGTTTACATCGCGGGGTTTGCTGCCGTCCTGGGGACCAACAATTCCTGCTAAGTGCAGCTGATCAAGTATGCGCGCAGCACGGTTGTACCCTGTAGAAAACTTTCGCTGAATGGAGGAAGATGAACCACGTCCTTCTCGTACCACAAACTTGACGACCTCATCAAACAGTTCGTCGCGCTCCTCACTAGCGCCTTCAGCGCCACCCTCAGACCCACCTTTAATCGTGACAGCTTTGTACTTGTTTAGAATATCCTCTTCGTACTGAGGCTGTTGACCCTGGGCTTTGATAAAGTTGATGAGTTCACGAATTTCTGCATCCGACACGTACGTACCTTGGATGCGCAATGGTTTGGCTAAATCTGGCGGGATAAACAGCATGTCTCCCCGACCCAGCAGCTTTTCCGCGCCCGGAGTGTCCAAAATAACGCGGGAGTCTGTCATGGATGACACGTTGAAAGCGATGCGTCCGGGAATGTTGGCTTTTATCAAGCCCGTGATAACATCAACTGACGGGCGCTGTGTGGCCAAAACTAAGTGAATGCCCACTGCACGCGCCATCTGCGCAATACGCGTGATACTTTCTTCTACCTCACTTGGCGCAAACAGCATGATATCTGCCAACTCGTCGATCACAATCACGATGTGTGGCATGGCTGCATAGGCAGACAGCTCGTTGTAAGCAGTAATATTTTTAACACCAGCCTCAGCCAACTGTTTGTAGCGGCGCTCCATTTCGTGCGTGGACCATTTGAGTGCAGAAACAACTTTTTTCGGCTCAACAATAACCGGAACCAACAAGTGCGGAATGTCGTTATAGCCTGTTAGTTCCACACGCTTTGGATCAACAAGTATGAGTTTGACTTCTGAGGGACTGGCACGGAATAGAATCGAGGTAATGAATGTATTGATCGCCACAGATTTTCCCGATCCAGTTGCACCAGCAATAAGTAAGTGAGGCATGCGAGAAATATCCATAACAACTGGTTCACCTGCCACATTGATTCCAAGTGCTACTGCCAACTTTGATGGATTTTTCTTCATCAGCGGACTAGCAAGCATTTTACGCAACGTAACGTACTGGGCAGAATAGTTGGGCACTTCAATTCCCACTAGTGAACGACCAGCAATTGGTGCCTCGATCCGAATTTGGCCGGTAGGAGCTGCCAATGCCAATGCTAAGTCAGTTGCCAAGGCTGTTATGCGTGACAGCTTAGTACCACGGGCAATTTCCAAAGCGTACTGCGTCACAGAAGGACCATAATTCACCTCTTTAACACCTGCTTTAATGCCAAATGATTCGAGTGTTGCTTCAATGATCTGCGCATTTCGCTTGACATCGCCTCGATCTGCTTCACCACCCTCAGACGCAGACAGCAACGAACGTGGTGGGTATTCCCAAATAAGCGGGGTTACATTTGGAACCATAAGTTGGCCAGTAAGAGGATCCGTCTCTGGTTGGTCCCCATTCGACTGCGCTGCAGGAGGAACAACAGCGGTGCCTGTGGGATCGTCATCATCAGCCGCAAGAACCTGTGTGTTTTGATTTACTGCAAAGCCATTGTCAGATTTCTTTCGACTGAAAGGCATGCTGAGCTTGGGCAGTCTAAATCGACTACCGGACTCAGACTCTGCCTCACTGTCACCGTTCTGAGCCGATGCTTTGGCGTCTATTGCTGCTCTAGCCCTAGAGGCACGCCAGGCTGAGATTTTTTCCAAAATTTCTGCAATTGAGAGCTGCGTCATAATTAAAAACCCACACACCGCCACTGCCCAGAAGATAATGTAACTACCCGTCGCCGTCAGTAGAGACGCGGCATTGCGAAAGGTTTGTTCGCCTATGGAACCCGTACGGCCACCACCGAGCACTCCTAAAAAAACTAGCAAGGTCCCGAGCAGAACATGCGGTCTTGACCATGCCCACTTGGCACGAAACAACATCAGGCCAGCGGCAATGCAAGTAAACGGCAAAATGAGCAGCGCCATACCAAGCCTAGCAATCATGTATGCATTGACAGCCTGCAAGACTTTGCCCTGTCCGGTAAATGAAATCACAATGAGTAAGCCCAACACAATAAACAACACCGCCACAATTGAGTGCAGCGTCTCCGGCGAGATTGCAAGCTTCAGTGGTGAACGTTTTCTCCTGCGCCCCATAGTTTCTTGATGCACTACTCAGTGCCCATCCAACCCTACAATTATTATAGGATATAACTTTTATACACGTAATGCAAGTGCCAGTTTACCGCATTCCTACCAGTTCTTCTAGAGAGAAACTCAGAGATCCATGAACACTGGAACAATCAGCGGCTCGCGTTGAATGATTTTGTACAATCGACGCGAGAGTCTGCGCTCGAGCTGGCGCTTGAGTGTTTCATCGTCTTGTTTCTGAGGAGCTTCGCTAATTACATCAGCAACTACGTCCTTGATGAAATGGATAACTTCATCGGCCTCTTTCATGAACACGAAACCTCTTGAGGCAACTTCTATTTGATCGAGTTGCCAATTTTTACCTTTACGGGGAATGACAACTACTACCATGCCAGCTTGGCTCAAGGCGCGACGATCAGATAACACTGCGGGCCCCACATCACCAATGCCAAGTCCGTCAACAATTGGTGGGCGCAAGTT
>CAZBMX010000019.1:0-10883 GCA_964493195.1 uncultured Pseudomonadales bacterium | reverse complement strand
ATGAACAGGGGGATCGGTAGCTGGTTCACCAATCAAGCCGGCACCACTCGAAGTAAACAGGTCATCCACATTGGAGCGCGTCATATACCTAGTATATACCCCCAAACAATCTACTGAGCCATCTCGGGGATTCGAACCCCGGACCTACGGTTTACAAAACCGTCGCTCTAACCAACTGAGCTAAGATGGCACTTTTCTAATCTAGTTCACTGAATTCCAGTGCAACTTCAGTTCCTGACTTATTGATCTCGAGCACTTTTACCGTTTTTTGGTTTTTTTCAAAATCGATGAAGGCTGTTTGCCCAACCTTTACAAACAAATTATAGCTCATTGCAGCAGATGAAGCAGAGCCGTGCACAACAACTAATACTATTTGATCATCATGTAACACACCCGCAAAAAGTACCATTGATGATAGCTGCAAGAAACCTGACTTCGTAATATTTGCTTCACCCAATCGTAACGAAACTTTTTGCATAGCATCCTTTCATATGAAGAATATTGCGTCCTTGTGCCAGGTGTAGGGTTCGAACCTACGAAGGCGATTGCCAACAGATTTACAGTCTGTCCCCGTTGACCACTTGGGTAACCTGGCGATTTGTTAAGTTGCCGCTTCCACACGCGAGCAAGAAGTGAAGCACTGAGCCCAGAGAGGGAATCGGACCCTCGACCTCTTTCTTACCAAGAAAGCGTTCTGCCACTGAACTATCTGGGCGTATTCAGAACGATTTTAAGACCGAGCGATTGTACCATCTTCACTGCCACTGGCATAGTGCAGCACAAGGAACTACCACAAAAGAATTATACCGTGTCTAAGAGAGAGTGGGAACTAAACAATCTGCAGACCATGAGCCGTAACCGCCGAGCGTGAAGGGCAGCCTCTTCCCCCGAAAGTTCGAGGTGGGCAGGACGTCGCATACACCACGGCGCATACGAACAATCCATCAGCCCTTTGGCATAGTGTTGAGGAAAATTTGTGTGCCCCTCACCCACGATTGTCACGGTGCTGGTCGCTCTGAACCACTACAAACAGTATACACTTTGCAGCAATATTTACCAGACTAGCAAATAGATCGAAATATATCAATTACCCTGCGCTAACTCATCAAGCCAAGTGCGCACTTTGGGTCCGTACTTTTCGTGCTCCAAGACAAACTTGAGATGTGCGCGGAAGTAGTTTTCCGGGTCGCCCGTGGTCATCCACTCCCCGCGGGTGTGCTCAACCAAAACAGTGCGATCCTTGGCGATGCGCGTCAGCGCATCAACTGTCCAAAGCTCACCATCTTTGCCCGTGTTGAGCGGATTCAGATACTCAAATACCGAGGGTTTCATCAAATATCTGCCGTACGACGCCAAACGTGATGGTTCGGTACCCTTATCCGGTTTTTCGATAATATTATCAAGCACGCCAGGAGCATCCGAGCGGAAACTAATGATGCCATACTTGTCCACTACGTCAGCACTCACTTCCTGCGCCATGATGATGCCTTCCACAGTCGGGTCTTGAGCATAGCGATCAACCAAGGTCTTGGCGTCTCCCTGCTCACCAAACACCATGTCATCGCTGTACAACACCAAAAAGGCCTCTTCGCCCTCAACGAACTTTTGCGCAGATGCAACGGGCGAGCCGTTGCCATACGGCAGACTCTCATCCTGAGTAATGACGACAATTTTTGGAAAATCGAGAATGTGTTGAACTGGCTCGTAGCGATCTTCTTTACCCTGTGAAGCAAGCTGCTTGCGAATGCGATTAACACTATTGTTGAAGTAGTCCTCGTACACTGGCTTACCTTCTGGCGTAGCCACAATGATGATTTCTGAAATGCCTGCCTGGGTACACTCTTCCACAATGAACTGCATGATTGGTTTATTACCAAGCGGCAGCATCGCCTTGGGAATTGTTTTAGTAATAGGCAGATACCGGCTGGCAAAACCTGCATCTGTCACTATTGCTTTACGGACTTGACCGTTCATAGACATCTCCTCGTTGGGTACACAGATACCGATTATGATAACACAATCGCAGCAGCTGCTCAAAAACTGACTATTCAAACCCGCACTCAAGTTGTGTAGTATGGAAGCAAGTTATGTTCGAACACAACCGCAGTTTGCGCCGTCTAGAGAGAGCAATGCCCAGCGGGATGGCTTTTTTTGGCTTCCTGCTAATTTTATTTGGCATCATTGGTATTCTGACCACTTCTTCTGAAATTTCCCAGCGCAATGCCTCAACCGAAAATCGAAGTCAGGCAGCAGGCAACAACCAAACTAACTTGCCCAATCCGCCAGACGGCTGTTGGTACATCCGCACCAGCACTTGTGGTGGCCCTGACTGCCAACCAACTTACGAACTATACTGCCCTCCCATGCCATTTCGAGTCGCACCAGCACGATCAGACGGCAAGATTATTTGGGAGTTGCCAGATGTAGCTTTGACTGCCGACTCACTATCCATAGAGCTTGCAGACGGACGTGCCTTCACCACTAGGGATATTGTTGTTCGCATCGACTCAGACCCAATCAGCGTCAGTGGTTCCAACTACACTACTCTAGAGAGTACCTGGTATGAAAATGGCGTCGAGATGCGACTATATATCTATTTGTACAAGAACCCATCCACTCAAATCTGGTACACCAACGAAATTCGAGTCTACAACGGTGAAGTAAACGGCGACTGGATCACGTTCCGCCAATCACCTGATGGCACGAGCAGTGAGTACGTGCTGAGTGCGCCGATGGGCACTGCCTATAAAAACGCAGGCACCGTCACACTTACCAGCACTGACCCCGCAGGAGGCGCAACGCTTCGATTGCGCAACATGAACTTACAAGCATTTCTGCGCAAGCCACCGTACTGCGCTGAGATCGGTAGGAGACCTGCAGACATCACCGGTGACGAACGTGTGGACATTCTCGATGTAACTGCCGTCACCAGTAATTTCTTCAAAACTGGTGATCTTGATGCAGACCTGACCTGCGACCAATTTGTAGACCTCAACGACTACACCATCCTCATACAACAACTCCGGCCATAAGAACACATAAAAACTCATGTCTCACTCAAAAAACATCACCATCAGCGCACGTCTCACCCAGCCACACTGGTTGGGCATCATGGCGGCAGTGGGACTGTTGTTACTCAGCGTGTTTGGTCTGTTTTTTGTGCAGAAACCACTGCAGGAAACGCAGGAGGTTCGTCCTGAAGCATCGGTTGGCAATGGCAATGTAGTTGTTGCCGCCCAGCCGACAGCGATAACTGTCAACCAAGCCGCGAGCATCCGTCTTGCAATAGATACTAAGTCAATTCCCACTACCGGCGTACAGCTCGTTTTCAACATTCACAGTACTGCTGGCTTCCGGGATATGACCGCCCAGATTCTCAACAACTCAGGTTTGCAGTCAGCGTATCTGGAAATGGAGCAAACTGCAGATGGAGCACTTGTGGCAGTAATCGCGCTGCCAGCCAGCGGGCAACAATTTATCACCAGCACATCTACCCCATTCCTTGAACTCAACTTCACGCCTACTTCCGCTGGCACCATCAAGCTCAATTTTGATACTGAGCGTTCGATCGTCACTCGCCACGGCAGCAATCCACCAGAAGACGTGCTCGCCCATGTCGTCGAAGCCACGTACACAGTGACCGGACCCTCGCCCTCGCCAACCGCGTCGCCTCGCGTTTCGCCCACACCTTCGCCTACAGCCAGTCCAAACATCAGTTGCAACAAAGCTTGTAGTAGTAATGACAACTGCCCAGTCAACTATCGCTGTTACTCAATTGGTTCTGAAAAACGCTGTCGACTCGTCACCAATCCAACCAGCACTACTTGCCAAAACGCACCCGACGGTGGCCTCAACCGACGCTGCAATGAGTACTGCGCGGACAGCCGTGAGTGCGCTGCGGGCTTCAGTTGTTGGCAAAATCGCTGTCGCAATCCACAAAACGTCAACAGCACCTCCTGCGCAGCACTGACCACCACTCAAGTTAAACAATCTGCCGCCAGTTGTAACCAATCGTGCAGTGACAATGGTGACTGTGCTGCCAATCTGCGGTGCCACTCCGGTCGCTGCCGCCTAGCTTCAAATCCTAGTAGTCAGAGTTGTTCAGCAGCAAGTGCTCCCACCATTTCCAAAACATATACCAACCCCAGTAAAGGAGCAGCTGACGGTACCGCTACCCAGTCAGGCGCACTCAAACCATCGCCCGCCAGCACGCCATTGGTAGTGTTGCCCAACACACCCACAGACGTTACCCCCGCGCCAGAAGCAGCTGAGCAAACTGCCCAAGAAACGCTGTTGTCTATGATACTCAATGCAGAGTACTCATTGGCGCTCAAGGTGCTCATCGCTGGATTCATTCTTCTGATCGTTGGCCTGATTGTGGGAGGCTTCCTCAGCCGGCGCAGACGTAGGTTTGCCGAGCAGCTCGCACAACCCAATAAACCAACCTCGCCGCAGGACACGCCCCCAACTACACAAAAAACCCCGCCACCCCTGCCGCCACGCCCCATGCCGCCAGCTCAACAAGAGCGCATGGCGTTGCAGTCGGCGTTTGTGGGTAATCAGGTAATCACTAAAACCCCGCCGCCTGCTGCTCCATCCACACTCCCAACACCGCTACCCCTTACCCCACCACCCCATCGCGGCGCTCAGACACCCGGGTCGATGGTTGAGCGGCTGAAGGAAAAGGGCGTGACAGCTCCACACGCTGATACAAAGCCTAATTAGCCCAAACATTGCTGTCTGCGCTTGGCAAAAACCACTCCCTAGACGATTTGCACCTCTTCTGGTATACTGCAAAGTCTATGGTTAGCCCTGTAGTTTTCATGCGTGAAGTCATGGTAGAGATGCGGAAGGTTTCCTGGCCGTCTCGGCAGCAAACACAGGACATGACGCTTCTGGTCATTGTCGTCAGTGTAGCGATCGGAGCCTACTTAGGGGCACTCGACTTCATCTTCTCGCAGTTGATGGCAGCATTGATCTAACCCAACCAGTATTTACTAGTACGAAGTACCGTATGAACGACAGCCAACAAGTGCCACAACCACCAGAGGTGCAAGAGGTCAAAGTCAACACTCCCAACCTCATTGTCATCAGCGATTCAGAGAACAAAAAAGCACGCTGGTACGTGGTGCACACCTACTCTGGCCACGAGAACAAGGTTGCCGAAACGCTCAAGCAGCGCACGGAAACGTTGAACCTCACTGGCAAAATTTTATCTGTTCTGATCCCCACACAGGAAAAGATTCAGATTAAACGAGGTCAGCGCAAAACAGTCAACGAAAAAATCTTCCCCGGCTACATGCTGGTACAGATGGAACTGACTGACGACTCTTGGTTGGCTGTTCGCACCACTCAAGGCGTAACTGGCTTTGTCGGCGTCGGCAACAAGCCCACCCCGCTGCCTAAGCATGAAGTGGAAGCAATCAAGAAGTACATGAGTCAAGCTGCTCCGCAGTACAAAGCTGACTTCGTCGAAGGTGAAGCCGTTCGCATCGTCGACGGTCCCTTCAATGACTTCCTGGGCACTGTCAACTCTATTGACGAAGCCAAGGGCAAAGTCGAAGTCTTGGTCAATATTTTCGGCCGCGAGACGCCAGTGGCGCTCGACTTTTTGCAAATTAAGAAAGTGTAAGTATGGCAAAAAAAATTATCAACGTCCTCAAGCTTAACCTTCCCGCAGGCACTGCTACCCCAGCGCCTCCAGTCGGACCGATTCTCGGTCAGGCCGGTATCAACATGATGGACTTCCTCAAGCAGTACAATGCAAAGACCCAAGACAAAAAGGGTCAGATCATTCCTGCCGAGATTACTGTCTATCAGGACCGCTCATTCACCTTTGAGCTCAAACTGCCTCCAGTTTCCGCCATGATCATGCAAAAGCTCAAGATCAAAGCTGGCAGCAAAACCCCCAGCAAGGAATCCGCTGGCACCCTGACCTCAGACCAAGTCCGCGAGATCGCAACCGAGAAACTACCTGACCTCAACACCACCAACGTCGAGCAAGCCATGCACACCATCGCCGGCACCGCTCGCAGTATGGGAGTGCAAGTCAAGTAAATAGTACATATCACATTACTTGGTCTCGCTTCGGGCGAGATCGAAGGAGATATATGGCAAGTAAACGCAACGTCGATATGTCGGCCAACACCGACACCGTCAAAATTGTTGGTTCCCAAGACACAGCAACTGAGGAAACCCCACAAGAGGGTGCTCAGGTTGCAGAAACAGAACAAAAACCAACCAAAAAAACACCCACCGTCCGCGCGCGCAGCAAGCGCTACGTCAGCAATCGCTCCCAGGTAGACAAAACCAGAATCTATGACACGTTTGCCGCGGTTGAACTCGTCAAGCGTCTGTCATACTCCAAGTTTGCCGGCACCGTCACTCTGGACGGCGTCACCCGCGAGGTTGGCCCCCAATCCACAGTCACACTGCCCCACTCCACGGGTAAATCAGTCCGTGTTGCCATTGCTTCTGATGAGGTCATTGCCGCTGTGGAAGCCGGCACCATTGAGTTTGACGTCTTGGTCAGTAGTCCACAGTTCATGCCCAAGTTAGCTAAGCTAGCCCGCACACTGGGTCCCAAAGGCCTGATGCCAAACCCCAAGAATGGCACCCTAACTCCAAACCCAGAAGCCAAGAAAAAAGAACTGGAAAAAGGTGCACTCTCGATCAAAACCGAGAAAAAAGCCCCCGTCATCCACATTTCCATCGGCAAAACCGACATGGAGTCCAAAGACTTAGTCGAAAACCTTAATGCCCTACTTCTGTCACTCAAAGGCAGACTGCTCAAGGCGTCAATTTCCGCCAGCATGAGCCCGAGCGTGAAGGTGCAGGTGGTGAGTTAAGGTAAATCTCAAAATAGACAAATCTGTCAGTGAAGTATTTGTGTGACGACTTGTTAAGTCGTATACTACCTGTACAAAAACCGATGCCTGTAGATGTACTAAATTCACCAATTGATACAACACTGGGCATACCTCAAACATTTGATACTCCTGCTCCCCCTGAAGCATTCATGCAAACAATTGCGCAGATTGAAGATGAGTCCAAATCAAAGATTCGGCAGATACAGATTGCATTGCAATCCAAAACTAGCAACAGAGGATCTAATGGATCTTATCAAGCAACACTCAAGTTTTTGGAAAGCGCAAATCTGCTCGAGCACCTAATCATTAGTGCTGCCAAGGTTGTTCTGCCAACGAAAAATACGGAGGCCCTGCGACCCATTGCTCATCGAGTAGTGATAGGTGCGGCGAAACAAGAGAGTGACAAGGCTCACTGGCAACAAACCAGTGTATTCATAGCAATCGATATTGAAACCGAAAACATCTATGAAATCACGATCTACTCGCAACCACAGCCATATGACTTGATTTCAAACCCAGGCGAGCCCGATGAGTATGAGCTCAGTTCGGAAGCTCAAGAGAGTGCTCACCTTGACACACTCTCAAAAGTCGTGCATTTCTGTTTGCAGAAAAAGTTGATGATCTTGGGCAGTGTTGACGAAAGGGTGTTTCGAACTTTCAATGCTTCATGAGTGACACGCCATATTGCTTAGGATAGGCTTTGTCAAAACTTGCAATCGCAAGAATCCCGTAGTTTCGCATCACGACAACATTTGCACAATCCACAAAACTTGTTCCTCGTTGTGTTTGCTGCTCAAACAGCAGCTGAGCTTGTCTGTGCAAATCCTGAGACACAAAAATTGTCTGGAGCTTGCGCACACTACGTAAAAACAAAGCTGCAGCATCCATCCCATGCTTGTGACTGAGTACAGTTGCGGTCTCGGTGATAACTAAATTAGAAGTAACGATATTACGTTGGTGTCGTCCTATGCTCTGCATCAGAGAAAGTGCCCTTTCACGCAGGGGATCCTCAACCAATGACAGGGCGACAAATACATCACTATCAATGAAAACATCGAAGGAGGCTGCATCACTCTTCATCTGGCTGCCCTCTCCAAGCTCCGTGCTCACCATAGAGTACTTCATCAACAGATTCAGACAAACGCTCTCCCCCCGATACTGCACCTCTAGCCATCTGCTGCAGTGCCGAAAACGAACGGTCCTGTTGCAACACCTTTGCGGTGGCAAAATATTTGCTCAACATAGTTCTAATCAGATCGGAGACACTTGTTTCCCGCTGTCGAGCCTCGTGTTGCAAGGTTTGGTTAAGAGTTGTTGGTAGTGTGATAGAAATTCTCGTCATTTTCATGCCCTAATTGTAATACTGCATACTGCATACTGTCAAATGCGGTTGTAGGGTTACCTCAAGGAGCAAAACAAAATCCGCCTGCAGTACTTTTATACTACAGGCGGATGCGTACACAAAGTGTAGCGTTTAGCTGTGTGTTTTGACTAGTGAAGCAAGCTGTTCAACTAATACCACCTCATTATCAAACTGTCACCTGCTCTTTATCTTCATTAGCCGCTACAACTTGCTGATGCAAAGAATCGATTTTAGAAAGAATATCAATTGTGTCCTCCACGGTCAAAAATCCCATACTTTTGAGATGCATGACTACCAATCGTAGTGCTCTCGAAGGATTTGGGTCGTTCTCATTTTCAGACACCCTGCGAATTAGGTCATTGCAGATTTCTTGCCAACCTTCAGCAATGTTATGTTCTAACTTATCTGGCATTATGTCCAGTATTTTTTCCTGCTCATTTTGATTCATAAGGTAAATCCCATCTATGTATTTGCTCTACTATTGCTCAACGATACCATATTCTCTATCAACTTTTTAACTGGTTCGCTTTCTTGCTCTTTTTTACCCCGCTCCCGCACCGTCACTGTCCCCTCCTGCTCTTCCCGTTCGCCAACAACCAACATATACGGTACTTTTTGCAGCTGTGCGTCGCGGATCTTGGCCCCTAGGCGCTCATCGCGCGTGTCAACTTCCACCCGTAGGCCTGCGGTAACAAGTTCAGCGCGCACTCGCTCAGCGTAGTCGGCATACTTCTCAGACACTGGCAGTACGACTGCCTGCACCGGCGCCAGCCAAAGTGGAAATGCGCCAGCGTAATGTTCGATCAAAAAGCCCATCACCCGCTCGATGGCGCCAATCGATGAGCGATGCACCACCACTGGCTCTTCAAGCTCGCCAGCCTCATTGGTGTACTTGAGCTCAAAGCGTTTGGGCATGACGAAGTCATACTGCACGGTAAAGGCTGTGTCTTCTTTGCCGTTATCGTTTTTCATCTGTACGTCAATCTTGGGGCCGTAGAACGCTGCTTCATCTTCGGCTTCATAAAACTCTGCGCCACGCTTCTCCAGCACCGAGCGCAACACGCCTTCGGCAAAATCCCAAGATGCATCGTCCTTGTAGTATTTTTTGTCATTGGCGCGATCGCCCAGGGATAGGCGGTAGCGATAGTTGCGTCCGGGTTGCAAATCGAAGGTTTTTGCCAAGTCATCAATCAAATCCAACACCCCGTTGATTTCTGACTCAGCCTGCTCCTTGCGGCAGACAATGTGTGCGTCGGCCAGACAGAATGAGCGCACCCGCAACAAACCCGTCAGTTCGCCAGATTTCTCGTAGCGGTACAACTTGGCCAACTCTGCCAAACGCATTGGCAACTCACGATAGCTCCTCGGCTTGCTGGAATACAACTCAAAGTGATGTGGGCACGTCATCGGCCGCAACATGTACTCTTCCTCATCAATCTTGATGGGTGCATACATTGTGTCTTTGTAATACGGATAATGGCCTGATTTGCGGTACAAATCCAAGTTGGCAATATCGGGGGTGTAGACGTGCAGGTAGCCGCGCTTTAACTCCTCATCCACAATGTAGCGCTCGAGCTCGCGGCGTACCGTGGCGCCTTTGGGCGTCCACAGCGGCAAGCCTTTGCCGACGGTCTCGGAAAACACAAATAAATCTAAGTCCTGGCCAAGTTTGCGGTGGTCGCGCAGTTTGGCTTGTTCACGCCGCTCTACGTACTCGTCAAGCTCAGCCTTGCTGGGAAAAGCTGTGCCGTACACCCGCGTTAACATTTTATTCTTCTCACTGCCGCGCCAGTAAGCACCGGCAACAGAGAGTAGTTTGAAGTGCTTGAGGTCTTTGCTCGGGTGTTCACAGTGGCCCCCCCGGCATAAGTCGGTGAAGTTACCTGACCGATACAGCGACAGTTGTTTGCCTTCAGCGGCAAACTCCTCAATGAGCTCCCGCTTATACTCATTATCCGCAAACTGATCAAGCGCTGCTTTTTTGTCCACTTCTTGCCGCTCAAACGCCTGCCAGGATTTGACTAGGTCACGCATCTTAGCTTCTATTTTTTCAAACGCATGCTCAGAAATCGGCTCAGCAAACTCAAAGTCATAGTAAAAACCATCCTCTATCGCCGGACCGATTGCGTGTTTGGTGTTTGGATACAAGTCCAGTACCGCCGCTGCTAACAGGTGCGCTGCCGAGTGACGAAGCTCATCAAGTGCTGCGTGCTCCTCACGATTGTGTTGTTGTTTTTTTGCCATAGTTTCCTCTAGATGTGTAAGTGATTGTATCATTATTTGCTTGTTCGGGCGGCACGTACATTCCGCGCAAACAGCATAAAAAAACCTCCCAGTCTGGGGAGGTTCGCAGTGCTTTCAAAGCCACGACAACGCTCCCTAGGCCGGGATTGTAGTTGTAGTGGTGGTTGTAAGCTTTGCGTACTGCATTGGGTTGTAGTATAGCATAGAAAAAATTTCTCAAATTAATAAGCGCGAGTTACTGCAATCGTTTAAATTTCGCGTAAAAAATCAACCGAGTATCGCTTTTGGGTTGCTGCCGAATTACGGGATAATCTTTTGCACCGTTCCAACCTGGGATCTTTGGCAATCGTTCTGATGCAAATAAATCCATTTGTTTACGAAGCGCTACAGGAAAAGAAAATGTAACT